>DAOTXP010000141.1:0-3511 GCA_034435275.1 Anaerolineales bacterium
GCTGCGCTATTTGGTTGGCAGTGTTGTCTGGTGGTTGCTCTCAGAGACCATTCTGGCACTTGGCCGGCAGTACATCGATCGCCTGCTGGAAGTGTTGTAATCGTCGAGGAGAGCCGCCCAACGTTCCGCTTCAGGCGCTTGGGCGAGCGCGAGCGGAGCGAGCGCGAAGACCAAGTCGCCTGCAAGCGGTTGTTGGGCCGGCTTCAATGCCACGATCCGTCAGAGCCAAAGTGTACCTTGATTCCGGCGGATTCTATTCGAGTCCTGACTCCCACTCGTAGGACTCGACAATGACCCATTGGGCTGAGTCGAGTCTCTCTTCCAAAAGACACATTGCTTCGATGATTTTAGCATGCTGGCTTCGCGGGTCCTTAGCAAATGCTATTCGACATTGTTTATCCCAGGCTGCCGCTTCGCCCATTGTCAGGAGCAAGGCGTAGTCTACGTACCAGGGATTGCCCGTGTCGAACCAGCGTGAGCCCTGCTTCTCAAATGGGCCGTACTTCTCGAAGAAGCCACTACGATTCCACCACACGGGAAAGTCCATAATCCAGCCTGGCTGACCATTTTCGCGAGGGCAGAGATAGATGCGTTCGTTGCGTGCAGGCATGGTTTTCTCAGGCGTTTTAGGGCATTTGGCTCTTTGCCGGCCCAACGTTCCGCTTCAGGCGCTGGACCGAGCGCGACCGGAGGGAGCGCGAAGGACCAGTCGCCTGCAAGCGGAACGTTGGGCCGCGACAAACCTGCCCTAGAGTAATGCTCGACCTCGCCAAAGTTCTCGTAAGGGGCGTAGAGCCTGAAAAACCTCCACTATCTTCTCTTCATCTAAGTAAGGGCTGCATTCGTCTAGGCTAAATGCCCTGGCCACATTCATACTTCCCCATAACTGAGGACGTGGCTGAGTCGCAAATGAGAAAAGCTCTTCCCAGGGGACTGGTGCAAAGCCACCGCGCCAATACAATTCTCTATCCTTCACAATGTAATAGCGCGAGTCCTGCCTCTCATCACCGAATTCTAGCCACAGGTATAGCTCTTTGTGTAAACTCCTGCTGCCTTCTACAATATGCGACATTGTTTGTAAGGGCGATGAAATAAGTCTTTGCCAGTCCCAGCCGTTTCCCAGCAACCACCTTTGAAGTGGCTCGTTTTTTTGAGTCGCAGTTTTTCCAGCCAACCCTGGGTCCTCAAAGCCTTTCTCGACTGTCACGCCGGCATAAAGATTTGGTCCTCTCGAATTTTCCACCCGCAAAAAGTACGATGCTACATTGCTGGGAATTTCCTGCTTTTCATACCACCATATGACTTCTCTGAAGGCTCTTTGAGGCCATCCCTTTATAGCAAATTCCCCACCATTATGCATGGCGGAGATACGGCGCCGAATTGCCCTCGAAGCTGGTTCAATTTGGTCATCTCCCAAATTCATGCATCCATGCAAGAGCCATTCGCGGCTGATTAAGCTCATGAGCATTCTCCTTGTGACCTAATCATACAACAGCGGCCCAACGGTTCGCTTCACCCGCTCGGCGGTGAATTAGAGACTCCTTTGCGGGGAGGACTGGCTGGAATTGCACGAAACCCCGCGAGGGCGAGGCGTAGCCGAGTCGGGTGCAAGCGGTGGTTGGGCGGCCTGAGACTCTGCGGTGGCTCGCGTTTGAGCGCCCATAATGCCGTCTAAGCAATATTCCCCTTTTGCATTTTCCTGAAGAAGATGCTAACCAAAATTGTTGCGATGGGAAAGGTGAGAGACCATATCCCAAGCCCTGCAAAGATCAGCATTGGTTGGTCAAATGGGGCAACTATTGCACCAAAGATGCCCATAGCGCCACTTACGATGAATAGCCAGCGTATCCAATTCTCTAGCTTTCCGCCACCAAAAACTGGACTGACAAAAAGTGTTGCAAGACTGAGAAACGAGTAACCAATAGTCTCCAATGCAAAGAAGACGGAATGAAGGTTAGGCATAGCTAAGAGCGTGAGGTCGTCCAGAGTGTTATTGAGAAGATTAAGACGCACTACAAATAACTGAATATAGTAGTTGGTACAGATGATAGCGGTATAGACACACGAAAAAGCTATGCCGATCTGGCTAAAGACCTTCTTCGTCTCATGGGCGACGAAATGGATACAGACCATGAGGACGACGACGGTGGGTGCAAGGAGGATGACGGGGATGAAGTTTGCCATTTGGAGAAAGTTGAAATCCCTCGCATATGTTTCTATCCCACTCCAATCTTTTGGAGCGAAAACGAGAGCTAACACAACAAAAACAATAGTAAACACGGTTGCGAGTATGGCAGACCAAAATCCCAAGGTTATTGCTATTTGCCTAGTTGTGGATGTTTCAAGTATAGAGTTCTGAAGCATTTCTACTATTCCTCTCTGATTTGGCAAGCCGCCCACCAGCGGGTAACGCCAGCCGTTGGGCGGCATTTCATGTTTGATTTTCTGCGTTTCTGGCGCGATCATAAACTAATCAGAAATGCTGTAGCCAGATCGGCGATATAGTGGACTCCAATAAGCGGGATAAGGCGACGTCGCCATAGCACAAACACAATTGGGAAACTACTTATTGCAGCGATGGCCGCAAGTATACGTGAGGCCAGGTATTTTTCATCGAGGATAAAGGGCATGGCAAGGTGCTGGATCCCCCAGAAAAATATTACAACAAGAACCGCTACCCATGTCTTTCCCGAGAAAGCTTCAATGCGCGGAAGCAAATATCCCAGGTACACAAGTTCTTCAGTGATTACCCATATAATCGGCCAGATGATTAAGCTGTACAGCTCTCCAATAGGGGGGAGATTTACGACGGCAATCATGGGAGGAAGAGCAGTTCCATAATAGGCTTGAGTAATTAGGCTCGCCAGTATTGATGTAGGTGCAACGGCAAGTAAGTAAACTGGCGTCCAGGCAAGTTGCCTGATGATATCTTTGCCTTTAGCCCCGATCAAGTCAATAACCCTCATGTTTTCACGACGTAGCAACCACACAAGCGTGAAAAAACAAAGTGCGTCTGTTATAGTGCTATAAACAGGCCACCACGCAGTTGCGTCTTGCCATGCATGAGTAGATCCTCGAAGCGCAAATAAGCCAGCTGTAAGAGATTGGGAAATGAAGGCGGAGATAAGACGCGCAGGCAGGAAGAGAATTACTGGCCACCACGATAGCCTAGAAACAGAATAGAGGTTCTTTATTGATGCAACAGAGTTTTTTTCGACGGGTTGAACCTCTGACATAATTACTCCTATATTCTCGCGAAGCCGCCCAACGTGGCGGTTCAGGCGCTCGGCCGAGCGCGCAGCGGAGCGGAGCGCGAAGGCCGAGTCGCCTGCAACCGCGTGTTAGGCGGCACGCCGATAAACTCACGCACTGACTGCTTCCTGCTCATCAATTGAATGTGCCTCCCGTAGAAAATCACGGTTCTCCAATGTAATCAAAGGCGGAAATATGCCAGAGATTTCCACCGTCGTGAAACATGCTGAAATGATATTTTGCTCCTGTCGAGAATCGC
>DAOTXP010000142.1:0-21405 GCA_034435275.1 Anaerolineales bacterium
ATAGTGCGGTAGTGTGGTGGTGCGATGGTGCGGTAGTGCAATCGTATCACGGCGCGTGGTTGACGCCGAAAAGCAATTCTGCGGCATGATGACGTATAAAACGCCTGTGAGAGGGATTATACGGCATTAATGCCGTATAATCTGTAGTTGGGCGGCAAACATCGTGCTAATCGCCATACTAAAGTTTAGATCGCCATCACATAAAATGTTATGATTGTGAATCACAGGATGTAAAAGGAGTCTCGCATGAGTAAAGTTATTGTCGAACTCTCGATGTCGTTGGATGGTTTTATCGCTCGCCCCGACAATAGCACAGATGAGGTTCATGCATGGTACTTCAATGGCAACACCGAAGTCGCGATGCCAAACAGCGAACTGGTCTTCAAGACCGACCCAGTGAGCGCCGAACTAATTCGCGAGCAGTTTCGAACCATTGGCGCAAATGTGACTGGACGGCGCACATTTGATGACGCCCAGGCATGGGGTGGTCGAGATCCCTATGGCGTCCCTAGTTTTATTGTGTCACATACCATACCGATGGAATGGTCAGGGCCTGACTCACCCTTCATCTTCGTGACTGATGGGGTAGCAAGTGCTATCGCTCAGGCGAAAGCCGCCGCTGGAAATAAGGATGTGGCAGTTGCTGCCGCGAGTATTGCACAACAGTGTTTGAACTTGGGCTTGTTGGATGAAATCCAGATTCATTTAGCACCTGTTCTTCTAGGTGAGGGCATTCGTCTGTTTGACCACCTCAGCATCGCTCCCATGCAGCTCGAGCGCACTCGAGTTATCGAAGCGCCTCATGTTACTCATCTGTATTTCCGCGTTGTCAAATAATTGGTGATTATGAAAGCGAGAGTCCGATAGTACCGCCCAACAAAGCGTGCAGCCGACTGGTGGGATTCGTCCCGACTTACAGGCATTTTTCTGACTTCGGGCTTTTTTCTGCTCCCCAGCCGAATCCACGCCCGCCCACCAGCGGCTAACGCAAACCGTTAGGCGGCTCCACAGCATAATGAGTCACGCACTAACTAGTGAGGATTAATTTATGAAACCCCAAAAACGCTTAAAGCCCATGAGCAGTTGGAAAGAAGCCTTTCAAATCCCCACTGTTATTTACTTTCCTGCTCTATTGCTTTCAATTGCGATTAGCGTATTGAGTTTCTTTACCGAGCCGTTTTCGATGGGTTACTTTTTAGGTGGAATCCTGGCTACTATATTGTTTGCGATATTGATTTTTTTAGCCATGGTCATCCCTGCCATACGCGCAAGCATCATCAAGCAGGATGCTGTCAACGCGGTTGCCATAGTTGTTAAGAAAGAGAAGCGCTCACGATGGATAGGCACGCTCGAACCCGATAGCCGTACACAGGTTTCGCTTACCACCATTACATTTGAGTTCACTCCCGAAGGTTCCACGTCATCTCTGCAAATCGAAGCGGAAGTACAAAAGATTACTCCATCTATGCAGGAAGGAAAAACGATGAAAATCTCCTATTCTAGATCCAATCCACGAATTATCAAACTTCCAGGAGAATAAGGCGACCGCTGCAATGTCTGTGTGGTTCCCGCTGAGAAGATCTGTTGTCAAAAGCCGCCCAACACAGCGTGAAGCCGACCCTTCGACACTCCCTTCAGTCGCAGGGCAGGCAGGTGGGATTCTGCCGCTTCGCGGCGTTCCCGCCTTACGGGCTTTTTTCCCTGGACGAGCATTGGGGCGGGTTTGGGTTTTGGTTCAAGCGGCGTGCTTTCGTTGGCGGAGTTCGTCCTGGGTTGTGTCGGGTCTTCAAAGTCGCGGCATTCCTTGGAAAGATGTCTTGCGAAGTCATGACCCAATCCTTATTTCCGATAGAGTCGATTAGATTACAAATCCTTCTTCATCTTCTCCCACGCATTCCTGTTCATCTGGTCGAAGGTCCTCAG
This sequence comes from Anaerolineales bacterium, assembly GCA_034435275.1. Taxonomy (GTDB): domain Bacteria; phylum Chloroflexota; class Anaerolineae; order Anaerolineales; family Villigracilaceae; genus JBFMCC01. Next base: position 1,924 of record DAOTXP010000142.1, read on the forward strand.
CGCCCAACCCTGATTCGCCAGCCAGCTGATGAGCGCGCGTTGTGGGATGTCGAATCCCTTGGCGGGTTCAGGTAACGGCACGGCGGACGAGAAATCCACGGAACGATCCCCAACCTTGAACGTGTATCGCCCGGTCTGTGTCACTTTGGGTGACTCATTCAAGAATTCTTCCAGTTCAGCGCGTTCGCCGCTGGACAGCCATTGCGGCAGGTCGGAAGTCGCTTTGAAGTTGCAGACGCGTGCCAGGTCTTGCAAGAGTCGTTTTTGCCCTGGCGTGAGCGAATTCTCCCGCGCGGTGAAATAGGCCACGTCGGGGTCGGTCTGTACCAGCGGACTCAACCACAGGCGATGCAGGGTGGTGCGGATGGCATTCTTCGTTCCAGGCGTGGTGGGGTTGGCAAGCAGGACGGCGTCGCGATGGTTTTCCCATTCGCCCGACACGTCGTTGCTGATTCTCAACGCGTCGCATAGTCCGAGTGAGGGGAAGATGGGCGCGGCGCAGGTCAGGAGGAAGGCGTCCGCGCCCAGAGCCTCGCGCAGGACTTTCAATCCGTTGCGATACGCCGCCTCGCGCGGCATCTCGTGATGACGTTTTCCAGGCAATGCGCCCGCGGAAAGAAAATCCAGTTTGAGATAGTCGAAGCCCCAGGCGCGCACTTGTCTCATCAGCGCCGCCAGCCATTCGAGCGCGGCAGGATGGGTGGTATCCAGCGCGTAGAGTTGCTCGCCCCAGTTGAACGACGCCGAGACGAATCGTCCGCGGTCGTCTTTCAGGAACCAATCGGGGTGCTCTCGGAACAACCGCGAGGATTTCACCGCGATCAACGGCGCGAGCCACAACCCTGCGCGGCGGCCCGTGGATTTGATTTTCTCTGCCAGCGCGGCCATCCCCGAAGGGAACTTGGCGTTCGCCTCCCAATCGCCGATTTTGATCTGCCAGCCGTCGTCCACCTGCAGCACGTCGAATGGCAAATCTCCCAACTCATCGAATACTCGGTACAACAGCGGCTCGTCGATGACTCGATACAGGCTGTACCATGAGCACCAGACGCGCGGCGCGGGTTTCTTCTCGATTCGACCGAATCGTTCGCCCAGCAGTTGGACGTACTGCGCGAACACAGACTTCTCCTCCCCGTACGCGACCAGCCACTCGACAGGCTCCGCTTCGGACCAACCCTCAAACTGGACTCCGTTTAATCGAACGTGAGTCTCCAGCCCGAGCGCGCCCAGCAATAACACGTTCCCATCCTCGAACTCGGCCGCGCCGAACCACGATCCGTGCGGTAGCGGCTCGTTGACGTAGACAGGATCGTTTCGCATGGGATGAAAAATGACGGGTCTCTGCGCGGGGAGTGGAGTCAAATCCGTCCACGCGGCCAGGGACCAGGAATGCCATCCATGCCGCAGGTAACGTCTGGGAGGCCGCGGCAGGTTCAGGGTCAGGGAAGACGCGCGGACGGTTTGGGGAAAGGTTGTGGTCGAGTCGGTCAGGTCAATCGAGAGAGAGGTCATTGACTTTCTCCTGTCGGTGTAAGAAGGCGGAGGGTGATCAGACTCAGCGTCCCATAAAACAGGATGAAGGCAAGCAGGAAGAAGTGCGAGCCCACCGCGATGGCCAGCGCCGCGTTGTACGAATAGCCGAAGATCAGGAAGGCGGAGGTCCAGCCGAGTTCGTGCGTGCCGATGTTGGCGAAGCCCTGCAACGGCAGGAGGGTAAGCGGCACCATGATCAGCATGATGATCGAGATGTGATAAGGGCGGATCACATAACCCAGACTGCGTACGATGGAGTATGTAATCATGTATTGGCAGAGCCAGATGCCGAGGGTCAGCAGGGCGATTTGCAGATGCCCCTGCCGCCCCTGGATTTCGCGCAGGCCGGCCACGAACTTGTTCCACGCCGCGAGAATGCGGGCGATGAATTGATTTTTCGTCACGATCCCGCGCGAGGAAAGAGGAGATCGCAGGAAAAGCAGGGTGCCTGACGCGCCGAGGAAAACCAGCAGGCAGAACGCGAGCGACGCCTGGAAGATGGCGGCGGGGATCTGCGCTCCGGCGGACAGCAGGGCCAAAGCGAGCAGGAGCGCGACCACGACGAAGTCATAGAAGCGCGCCGCCAGCAGGGTGGCTGTCCCTTCGGCGAGCGGGGTCTTCAATCGTCCTTTCGATAGAAAAACAAAAGAGATGTCTCCGCTTTTTGCAGGCATCAAATACATGAACATATTGTGCAGGGATACAATCGGGAGCAGTTCGCGCACAGTGACAGCGCGTGAGTACAACAGGAATTTGAAACGCAGCGCGCGAAAGAAAATATTGACGAAGTAGACGAACGCCGCCAGCGCCAGCCATGCCACATGCAGGTTGGCAAAGGCCGTTTGCAATGTGGCCCAATCGAGATTGAGAAAGAGATAAACGAGCAGGGCAGCCGTTAGTATCGTGCTGAAGATATAGAGCGCCAGTGTGTTTGGCTTCATGATCTTTGCTTCACGCAATGCCCTGGGCCAGCTTCTCGCGCCAGACGGCTTCTCCGCCGTAGCCGCAGCGGGTCATCTGCTCCCCGCACAACGCCTGGAGTTGGGCGCACTGACGCGGCGGCCAATCGGCCCAATCGGGGAAGGCGTTCCTGCCCGATTGGTTGACGCGCGTTTGGAAATAACCCTCAATCCCTTTTGCACGCGGCAGGCCGATGAAGTCGGTGATTGCATTGAACGACTCGATGGAATCGGACGTCTCGAACAGGTCTTCGAAGCGGACGCGCAGATAAGCGGTCTCTGTTCCTTCGAGCGAACTCATGACGCGGTTCTTGAAATCCCAGATCCAGCAGTAGCGTTCAAAACGGGAAAAATTGAAAACCCGTTTCCACGGAATCTCGCCCACCAGGAAGGGATTGGGCTGCCAGAACGGGACAAGATAATTGGCTATGAAACTCGTCTCCTTTTGTCGTGAGAAGTTGAGATGGGAAGTGACGTAGTCTCGCGGGTCGCGGATGATGTGAATGATTCTTGCGCTGGGATACAGTTCGGGCGCGAGGGCGGCCAGTCCGTACAAAAAACAATTTGCGTCGATGTGGAACGGCTTTTCGCAGGACTCGATTTCGTTTCCCTTCAGAATCCTCCACGCGGCGGTCAAGGCGCATTTGGGAAGCAGATGTGCGAAATGCAGATTGGTCAGGATTTGAATGGGGCGCGAGGCGCCGCGTTCGTGATAAGAGGCGGCTTCGGCGGGATACAGGTCCGCGAAGAGGCGCGAAAAGAAGATCGTCCCTGTGCGGCCGGTGGAGATGATCAGGACGGGTTGCGTGTCGCGCATGGCGGACTAGTCGTCGCGGGAACTGTGTGCTGTGGATTCGCTGCGGTCGAAGCGCAGTTGTGCAATCTGCTCCGAGACCAGCCCGACGAGGAAGGTCAGGACGGCGGTGCTGATGAGCAGGGCGGAGGTCTGGCCGTACGGGCCGTGCCAGACGAGGACGCGGAAGAGGCCGTAACCGACGCCAAGGAGAAAGATCAGCGCACTGAGCGGGATGAAGATTTTCAGCGGGGCGAAAAACACGGATATTTTCAGGATGATCAGCAGGAAGCGCATGCCGTCGCGCAGAGGCTTGATTTTGCTTCCCGAACGGCCCGGCCGCCTCTTGACGATGATGGGGACGAAGCCCAGACTATAACCTGCGCGCACAATGGAAAGCGTGAGGGTCGAGGGATAGGAAAAGGTGTTCGGAAGGAGATAAAGGAACTGGCGCGCGATATGCGCCTTGATGACCCTGAATCCGCAGGTCAGGTCTTCGATGGTCCGGCCTGCGGTGTAACTTGCCAGGCGGTTGAAAACGGAATTGGCAATATTCCTGTATGTGGCCGTGTCGGAACCGCGTGAGCGGGCGCCGATGACCATGTCGTAAGGTCCGATCTTTTCCAGCAGCCGCGGAATGTCGTTTGGGTCCACCTGACCGTCTGCGTCAATGTGAACGAAGACCCTGCCGCGCGCGTTCCGCATCCCGCTCTTGACCGCGGCCCCGTTGCCGATGTTATAGGGGTGCTGGATGACCCTCGCGCCGGCCTTGCGTGCCTGTTCCGCCGTATCGTCCAGCGAGCCGTCGTCAACGACAAGAATTTCGTAGCTTTTCTTCAGGCCGTCCATGACTTGGCGAATCTCAGCGATCACGTCATGGATGACGTCGCCTTCCCTGTAGGCCGGGATGATGACGGAATACGCAATTTCTTGAGTGGGCGTGCTGTCTGTTGTTTGCATGATTTCCGGGTTGAAGGGATATGATTGTCCTGCCGGTGATGGATGATAATCCATATCAAATCAATTGACCAGATTAGGCTGCCAGAGCGGCTCCCCGGCCGCATAAAGGTATAATACTGGTGCCTTCCCGGAGAGTTCGATATGCAATTTTCTAAAACCGCTTTCCTCCGCGCGTATTTTTTTGTTGTCGTGGCGGCCTCTGTTGTGGCCGCTTGGAGGTTGCTGTCCATACCGGGGGATTCCGAGAGCGGATTCCTGTTTGGCTATTCACTTTCTCGTCTTGGGCTTCTCGCAGGGATTTTCCTTGTGTTTTTCGCCGCGCTCTGGGGATGTATGAAGTCCTTGCGGGACAGAGAGTGGGTCCATAGGATAATGGAATTTTTCGATGCAAAGAGATGGTCGAGGCCATTATTGCTTTTCCTGAGCGTGCTCCTTTTCCTTGCCGGCTATTATTTTTTCTTGACCCCCGCGCTGGCCAACGGTCTTGGGGGATATTTCCCGCGTCTCGCGCCGGTGATTGGACTGCTCACTGCGGCGGGCGGTTCGACCCTGCTTGGATTGGCGCTCCTGTTCGGGGACTGGTCGCGGGCGAAAACCTGGAGGCGGACGGTCTCAGCGGGAATTTATCCCGCTGTTATTTTGGCGATTCTTTCTCTGATCGTCGCGTGGGGGAAAATAGGATTGACTCCCGACATTGTCTGGTGGGCGGCGCCCGGGACGCCGGTGATGACGACACAGGTGTTTGCCGTATGGCTGATCGCCCTGGCGTTCGTGCTCCTTTCCCCGCGTCTTGATAGACTGCTCACAAGTGTCAAGAAGATCCCCAAGTCCATCGCGCTCGATGCGGTTTTATGTACTTTAATCTGGCTGGCGGCGGTCTGGGCCTGGCTGCCGGTGCCTGTCACATCCGATCATTTTATTACTCGTTTCTTTCCCCCCAATGCGGAATTCTACCCGTTTTCGGACGCGGCGACTTATGCCAGCGGCGCGCAGAGACTCCTGATTGGCGAGGGGCTTTCCTCCGCGTCCGCATCCAAGCCCGCGTATTCGTTGTTCCTCGCTGTCCTTCATCTCATAGTAGGACAGGATTATGTGAGAACGGCTAACCTTCAATCTGTTTTATTGGGTGCAGCCCCTGTGTTGATGTATTTGCTCACTGCGCGCCTGGGCGGACGCGCGGCGGGATTGATCGCGGCGGGCATGGTGATCCTCCGTGAACGAAACGCGCTCGAACTGACCAAAGTGATTGAAGTGTCCCACTCGAAAATGTTCATGACGGATATGCCCGCGTTTGCATTCGTTCTGGCGCTTGTGCTCCTGATGGTCTACTGGTTGGAAATGCCACGACAGCGAATGATTCTTCCACTGCTTTTAGGCGGCATGTTGGGTTTGGGCGTGTTATTGCGCGGCCAGGTCCTGGTGCTGATCCCGGTGGGCTTGCTTGCTTCCCTGATCGTTTTGTGGCGTAACCGGTCTGTGTGGATCAAAACCTCGCTCCTGATTGGAGCCGGCAGTCTTCTTTTTCTGGCTCCCTGGCTGTGGAGGGGATTCCAGCAATCGAGGCAGGTATCGCTTCGCGAGACTCTCCCGCGCACCTTTATGGTAGCCACTAAATACAGCCTGACCCCGAGCCAGCGGCAAGCACCTTTGCCCGGCGAATCCGCAGACGCGTTCGATGCTCGGATGCAAAAACAGATCATCCAGTTCGTCTTGGAGCACCCCGATTATGTGGCCGGATTTATTTCTGCTCATTTCTTTCACAATCAGATTGAAAGCGTTTTGTATCTGCCGCAAAGCCTGGCGGTGGAGGCGCCGCAGGCTTACATCCAGCGCGTGCCCTTTTGGAATGAGGACTGGGCCGGCGAATTCCCTGCTGAGTCTGCCTGCCTCTTGGTACTCAATGTAGGCCTGATCGCTCTTGGGCTGGGAGCATCCTGGAAGCGCGCAGGGACGCGAATTTTTGTCCCGATCCTGATCAGCGTCGGATATATCCTGAGCGTGTCTGTTGCCCGATTCTCAGGCTGGCGCTTTATCTTGCCTGCCGACTGGCTCACCAGTCTCTTTTACTCGATTGGCCTTGCACAGTTGACTTTGATGGGCATTTCGATTTTCTCCCCTCGGATCGAACTGGACGATGCGCCTGAGGGTGCGACAGATGCGCCCTCCCGCCAACCGGCATGGAGAGCATTTGGATGGGTCGGCGTCGGACTCTTATTCATCGGCTCGATCTTCCCAGTGGCCGAGACCCTTTTCCCGCGACGGTACACATCGCCGACCAATCGGGAAGCACTGGAGATGTATCAGGCGGCCATCTCGGCTGCGGAGATGATCGACGCGCCATCGCTCGAAGTGTTGGACGCCTTCCTGAGTCAGGAAGGTGCGCAGGCCGTCTACGGCCGCGGCTTGTATCCGCGTTATCTTCGTCCCGGGCTGGGATTTGGCGGCAATAACCTCGTATATAACCCCGCGCCGTATTCCCGTCTCATTTTGCAAGTGGTCGGCACCTACGATGGTCTGGTGGAACTGCCTCTGCAGAATGTACCGAGGTTTGTCCCCAATACCGCCGACGTGCTGGTGTTTGGTTGCGTGGGCGAGGGCGTCATTGATGCACTGGTCATCGTGGTGGCCATGGATGGAGAGACTTCGGTGCTGACGCGCTCCCCGTGGATCGAGCCCGCCTGCCCGCTTCCCAAACCGTGATACAGCGCGTTCATTGACGCTCGTTTGCAATTGTGGCATAATCTGCAACAACCGCGATGATGGGAACGAGTAAACCTGTCGAGGCTGGCAGCGAGCCCGGGGTCGGTGAGAGCCGGGTCAGTCAGATGGGTCGAAAATCCTCCCGGAGTGTCGAGCCGAAACGTAGTCTATCCTACCTAGTAAGCGAGACGGAATCGCCCTCCGTTACCGGGGCGCGAGGATGATGGTCCTCGATAAGCGCCTATCGCAGGATAGGAAACAGAGTGGTACCGCGTGAGCATTGCTCTCGTCTCTGTATTGAGGCGAGAGTTCTTTTTTTAGGAGCGAGAATGACTTTCAAACCAGTTTCTCCCAAACTCGATGTGACCAGCATGGAAGAGTCCGTGCTCAAGTTATGGAAACGCGAGGAGGTCTTTAAGAAGACGGTCGAACAGCGCAAAGGCAGGCCCGAATACGTCTTCTACGAAGGCCCGCCTACGGCCAATGGCAAGCCCGGCGTGCATCACGTGCTGGCGCGTGCCTTCAAGGACATGTTTCCGCGCTATAAGATCATGCGCGGCTATCACGTCTCGCGGCGCGGCGGCTGGGACACACACGGCCTGCCGGTCGAGATCGAGGTCGAGAAACGGCACGGCTGGATCAGCAAAAAGCAGATCGAGGAATACGGCATCGCCAAATTCAACGAGGAGTGCCGCAAGTCGGCCTTCGATTACATCCAGGATTGGGAACGCCTCACAGACCGCATCGCCTTTTGGGTGGACCTCGAAACCGCCTACGTGACCTTCACCAACGACTATATCGAGTCGGTTTGGAATATCCTGAAAAATTTCTGGGACCGCGACCTGCTGTACAAAGGCTACAAGGTTGTGCCGTATTGCCCACGCTGTGGGACGACCCTTTCCGACCATGAGGTGGCCCTCGGCTACGACGAAGCGACCGACCCCTCAGTCTTCGTGCGGATGCCGTTGGTGGATAAGCCCGATACCTCCCTGTTGGTGTGGACAACCACTCCATGGACGCTTCCAGGCAATGTCGCGGTTGCCGCACATCCCGACGTGGAATACGTGACGGTGGAGCGCGCCATAAACGGCAAGAAAGAAAAACTTGTCCTCGCCAGGCCGCTGCTCGAAAATGTTTTTCGCGACGAAGAAGTGAAAATCGTGGACACCTTCAAGGGCAGGAAGTTGAAAGGACAGAAGTACCGTCCGCTGTTTACTTTCCTTCCGCCCGATAAACCCGCGCATTACGTGGTGCTCGGCAATTTCGTCACCACCGAAGACGGCACGGGACTCGTTCACATGGCGCCCGCCTTCGGTGCGGAGGATATGCAGGCCGCGCTCGAATTCGACCTGCCCGTACTGATGACCGTCCTCCCGGATGGCACGTTCATCCCCGAGGTCACGCCCTGGCGCGGACAATTCGTCAAAGAAGCCGACCCGCTCATCATCCGCGACCTCGATGACCGCGGCCTCCTATTCAAGTCAGAGGAATATACCCACACCTATCCGTTCTGCTGGCGTTGTAAAACCCCGCTGTTGTATTACGCGCGCGACGCCTGGTACATCCGCACCAGCCAGTTCAAGGAGCGTCTCGTCGAGCTCAACCGCACCATCAACTGGACGCCCGAGCATATCAAAGAGGGCCGCTTTGGCAACTGGCTCGAAAACAACATTGACTGGGCGCTCTCGCGCGAGCGCTACTGGGGCACACCGCTCCCTGTCTGGGAGTGTGAGGAGTGCAAGGACCGCGAGTGCATTGGTTCGGTGGCAGAACTATCCGGGAAAGCCGGCCGCGATTTGTCCGAGCTCGACCTGCACCGTCCGCACGTGGACGAAGTGGCCTGGGCGTGCAAACAATGCGGCGGCAGGATGCAGCGCGTCCCCGACCTGATTGACGTCTGGTTCGATTCGGGCGCCATGCCCTTCGCACAGTGGCATTATCCCTTCGAAAACCGGGAAAAATTCGAGGAGCAGTTCCCCGCGGATTACATCTGCGAAGCCGTGGATCAGACGCGCGGCTGGTTCTACTCCCTGCACGCCATCAGCACATTGTTGATGAATTCGGTCTCTTACAAAAATGTCTTGTGTCTCGGATTAATCTTGGACGGCGAGGGCAAGAAGATGTCCAAGAGCCTCGGCAACATCGTGGACCCGTGGGATGTGATCCGGGCCCATGGCGCGGATGCCTTCCGCTGGTATCTCTACACCGCCACCCCGCCGGGGCAGGAGCGCCGCTTCTCTTCGGAATTGGTTGGCAGTGTGGTGCGAGACTTCACGCTCACGCTGTGGAATGTCTATTCGTTCTTTGTCACGTATGCCAACCTCGACAAATGGACTCCCTCGCCCGGTCTCGCCGAGGGACAGGGCTTGTCGTCGCTTTCGAGCCTCGACAAATGGCTGTTGTCCGAACTCAATGTCCTCGTCCGTGAGATAACTGCGGGTTACGAGAACTACGATGTGCCGCGCGCCACGCGTCCGATCCAGGACTTTGTGGAGAAACTCTCGACCTGGTACCTGCGGCGTTCCCGCCGCCGCTTCTGGAAATCGGAATCGGATTCCGATAAACAGGCCGCGTACTCCACTCTATACACCGCGCTGGTGACCGTCTCCAAACTGCTCGCGCCCGCCATGCCCTTCCTCGCCGACGAACTGTACCAGAACCTCGTCCGCGCGGTGGACGCGGCCGCGCCCGAGTCGGTCCATTTGGCAATGTGGCCTGAAGTCGACTCGGCGCGTATTGACGAATCGCTGAACCGTGACATGTCTCTTGTGATGAAACTTGTCTCCCTCGGACATTCGGCGCGGCAGAAAGCCAATCGCAAGGTCCGCCAGCCGCTGGCGCAGGCCGCTTTCTCCGTCGGCAACGCGGCCGAGCGCGGCGCGGTCGAGGCCTTTGCCGATCTCATCGCCGACGAACTCAACGTGAAAAAAGTCCGCTTGCTGGATTCCTCCACTGAGGCGGTCGCGCACACGGTCAAGCCTCTGCCCAAGCAACTCGGACAGAAATACGGCAACAAATTCCCCGCCATCCAGAAGGCGATCCTTGCCATGGACGCCGAAGCGGCCGCGTCCACCCTGATGCGCGGCAGCCCGCTCAAGATCCAGGCTGGAGGCGAGACGTTCGAGGTGTTGGGAGACGAAGTGGAGGTCAAGGCACAGGCGAAGTCGGGCTTCGCGGTGGCAGAGGAGGGTCCATACGTCGCCGCACTGGTCACCGAGTTGACCCCCGAACTCGTCCGCGAGGGCCTCGCCCGCGAGTTCGTCCGCCGCGTGCAGGACCTGCGCAAGTCCGCCGAACTGGACGTGGCTGACCGCATCAAGTTATTCGTCACTGCCAGCGGCGGATTGAAGTCCGCCATCGAAGAGCATCGCGATTACATCACTGCCGAGACTTTAACTACGGCATTGAGGTTTTCGGCCGCGCCGAAGGGCGCTGTGAAAATCGAGGACGAGTTCGATGGCGAAAAAATGACAGTCGGGCTGGCAAAGTCCTGAAGAGGAAAACCGCCGAAGTCGGAATGGCTTCGGCGGTTTGATTTTGGGTTCCGGTTACTTACCGTATTTATCCAACATACGGCGATAAATTTCGTGGTCGTGCGGAGCGATGCCCGTGATTTTGAAACCGACGTGGAATATGTCGGGCCTGAAGATATCGGGCCTGGACCATTTTGTGCGCGCTCGCACGGCGACGAACAACCTGTCCGAGACATCGGGGGTGACTTCCATGCGGAGATCGTATTCCTTCTGCGGAGGAAACGGCTCGTTCGTTTCCAGTCTGAAACCCTCCTCGGCGGCCTCCTCCAAAAACCCGATTGTTTCGTCGGTTTCGGCGTCGAGGACACGGATGTAAAGAGCGAATGGATGCCGATATGTGTGGCGGCGCTCCATTCGCCGCGCAGGCATTTTCGCGTTCATGCAAGTTAAGTATAGGCCGCGCCGGGAGGAAAATCAATAGGGTAGATTTTTCAAAATTATGCTACAATACATCACCATATAATGATACGATGATGGAAAGAGAACAAGATGCTTCTCACCGCCAACCCCACGTCCATTGCCCTGCAAGCCAAACTCTTCCGCGGCTTCGCGGACCCATCGCGCCTCTCGATTATGGAAACTCTTCGCGCGGGCGAAATGACCGTCAGCGAGATTGTCGAAGCGACCGGCCTTGGCCAGAGCAACATTTCCAATCACCTCGCCTGCCTGCGCGATTGCGGCCTCGTCACTGCCGAGCAGGACGGCCGCTACGTCCGCTATCGCCTCAGCGATCTGCGCGTAGAAGAATTGCTTGCCCTCGCCGACGAACTGCTCGCGGATGTTGCCAGGGGTGTGTACGAGTGTGTTCATTTGAAATAAAAAGGAGTCCGTCATTGTGAGGGCGGCGCACGTCTGCCCGAAGCAGGTTCCTCGTTATGGATGGGATTGCTTCGCCGCCCGCTTCGTCTTCGCTACGCACCGCTCACATCGTCCCGATGTCCTTCGGGAGCGCGATGGCGGCTCGCAATGACAAACATTAAACATGCAGACACTCGAAATTCCCGTCCTCGGCATGGACTGCACCGAATGCACCGAGCATGTCCACAAAGCGATTTCATCTTTGCCCGGCGTGGATAAAGTGGACGTCTTCCTCGCCGCGGAAAAAGCGATCGTTCGACTCGACCCCGCGCAAGTGGGGATGACCGACATCCGCGCCGCGGTCGCCTCGGCCGGCTACTCGGTTCCCGCAGGACCCGAAACGGGCGCGGCCCCAACGGGCGGGGTCAACGCGAACGCGTTTACCCGCCAAGTGCTCGCAATTCTCGGGATTCTATTTGCTGTAATCCTGTTCGCGGTGATCGTTGGCGAATGGCTGGGACTCTTCGAATCCATCTCCGAGAGAATCCCCGCGCCGCTGGGCCTCGCACTGGTGCTGGCCTTCGGCTGGCCTGTGTTCGTCAATGTGGCAAAGGCCGCGTGGAGACGTCAGATCATCGCGCACACCGTGATGACAATGGGCGTGGTCGCCGCGGCGGTGATTGGCGAATGGGTGACCGCGGCTCTGGTGGTCTTCTTCATGCGCGTGGGCGATTACACGGAACGATTCACCACCGAGCGCGCCCGCCGCGCCGTGAAAGACCTGACCGCCCTCACCCCGCGCACCGCCCGCGTTGAGCGTGCTGGGGAAGAAATAGAAATTCCAGTCACGGAATTGTTGAAGGATGAAATTGTTGTTGTGCGGCCCGGGGAAAAGATTCCTGTGGACGGATTGGTAATTGGTAATTCAGCGTCGGTGGATCAGTCGGCAATCACGGGCGAGTCCATGCCCGTGGACGTGGCGGTTAGCTCGAAGGTCTTCGCGGCGACGATGGTCCAATCGGGAAGCATTCGCGTGCAGGTGACTCACCTCGGCGCGGACACCGCCTTCGGACGCGTGGTCAAGATGGTCGAGGAAGCCGAGGGCAGCCGCGCGGACGTGCAGAGACTCGCTGACAAGTTCTCATATTGGTACATGCCCGTCGTGGCGGGGATCGCCATGCTGACGTTCATCCTCCGCCGCGACCCGCTGGCCACCGCGGCGGTGCTGGTGGTGGCCTGCTCGTGCGCCTTTGCGCTGGCGACACCCATCGCCATGCTGGCCTCGGTCGGGGCGGCGGCCAAACGCGGACTGCTCATCAAGGGCGGGAAGTATCTCGAAGTGCTGGCGAAGGCGGATGTGCTGTTGCTCGATAAGACAGGCACACTGACCCTCGGTCAACCGCGCATCACGGATGTTATCTCATTAAATGGTGTGGGCGAAGACGAGTTGTTATCGCTGGCCGCGTCCGCGGAACGGTATTCCGAGCATCCGCTGGCGCACGCGGTCCTCGCGGAGGCCAAGAGCCGCGGCTTGCACGTGGACGAGGCCTCGGGGTTCGAGTCCGCTGTGGGGTTCGGGATCCAGGCCAAAGTCGGCGGAAGAAGCGTGAAGGTCGGGAGCGCGCGGCATGTCGGTGGTCAAATGGTCGAATGGTCGGCTGGTCGCATGGTCGGAGAGGCGGTCGTCGCAAAATTGGAATCGGAGGGAAAGACGTTGTTATTCGTGGAAGTGGATGGCGCGCTGGCGGGCGTGCTGGCCGCGGCGGACACGCTGCGACCCGAAGTCCCCGCGGCGTTGAACGAAATGCGAAAGTTGGGAATCAAAAAAATCGAATTGCTGACGGGCGATAACGAACAAACGGCATCTACGCTTGCGAAAGGTCTGGGCGTGGATTTTCGCGCGGACCTGTTGCCCGAAAATAAAATTGAGACGGTGAAACAATATCAAAGAGAGGGACGGACGGTGGTGATGGTGGGCGACGGCGTGAACGACGCGCCCGCGCTGGCGCAGGCCGACGTGGGCATTACCATGAGCGGCGGCACGGACATCGCCGTAGAGGCGGGACACATCGCGCTCCTGCGCGCGGATTGGTCGCTCGTGCCCGAGGCGCTGCGAATCGCCCGGCGGACGTTGCGCGTGGTGAGGGGCAACATCGGCTTCACGCTGCTGTACAATGCCTTCGGGCTGACGATGGCCGCGCTCGGCTTTCTTCCGCCCATTTTCGCGGCGGCCTTGCAGTCCCTGCCCGATGTGGGGATTTTGTTGAATTCGTCGAGGTTGTTGAAGCAAAACTGAATGGGGTCGATCGCGCGCCGCGCTTTTTTGATTTGACAACTTATTAAGGTTTGATGCTTTCCCTGATCAACCGCACCACTTCCTCGGGCCGTCGCGTCGAAAAGGAAATATCGCGCACTGGTCCCCTCTTGCGCTTGAATCCAACCACCACACGGGGATATTCCAAAAAATTGAACGAAGCGCGGTAACGGTTGCGAATCAACATGAAATGAATCCCTGCGCCGCCATATTTCATCAACGCGGGTAACTCGTCAAGCTGGCAATCTTCGACGTTGTCCAGCGGGACGGTCCACGTGAAGATGCCAAAGGTGAGTTTTAGACTCTCCGACGCGATTCGGATGAGGAGAGTACGGAAATTCAGCGAGTAGAAGATGAAAATGGCGCAAAAGACCGCGAACATGATGGCGAAACCGTCCCATCCGCGGCTGTCCATGCGCCAGAAGGCGAGCAAGAGGAAGAGAAGGGCCAGTGCGATGAAAAGCGCCTCTGTTTTCCTCGATGTGATTTTCTCAGTGTAAATGGGAATGCTGGTCATGTCATATGGCTTTCACGCAATTTAACCCCTGATGCCCGTTCCATGATAAACCCCGCCACACTTGCATTCGCATCTATCGCTGGACGAATTGGCACATCGCCAACTATGGCCTGCCCGAAACTTTTTCGGAAGTTTCTTGAACTTAATGATCTTTATCTTCGAGGGCTTCTTTGTCCTGTGCCCCTTCGCCTCGGATTGCACTGCTTGACGCGCCATCTCGACCTCCTCTGTTGCAGATCGAATCGTCTCCTGAAAGCAACTCGGCTATGAGGCAGTGTTGGTTTAGAATAGGCCCAATGAGAGATTATATGTCCAACCAATCGTAAGGTCAACAAGAACTTCGAGGAGCCTGACCCCCTATGCGTATTGATACGGTAAATAAGGTTTCGGAAGAGTTGTTCCACGCCTTTCAGCGGCTTGTCCCGCAGTTGACGAACAACAATCCGCCTCCGACGCGGGAGGATCTGTCAGCCCTGGTCGAATCTGATGCGACCACGCTGTTGGTTGCCCGCGCGGACGAGGGGCATATCCTCGGCGCGGCGGCCGTGACCGTGTACCGCGTGCCGACGGGCATCCGCGCCATCATCGAAGATGTGATCGTGGACCAGTCCGCGCGCGGGCAGGGAATCGGCGAAGGGCTGGTGCGCGCCGCGTTGGAGGTCGCACGTGAACGAGGCGCGGCGGGAGTCTCGCTCACATCCAACCCGAGGCGCGAGGCCGCCAACAGGTTATATCAAAAGATGGGTTTCAAGAGGCGGGAGACGAACTCTTACTATTACAAGTTCGATCAGGGGTGAGTCGGGCGCGCTGCGCTAGAATCCGTTGATTGTAATGACCGCGATCAGGAATAGGGCAACCCAGAGCGTAGTAGCCGCCAATATCCAGTTCACCAAATGGCCCGTGCCAGGATAGCCCTCGCGTCCCTCGCGCACGTAGAGCACCACCCCGATGACGCCGATGATCAGGTTGGCGAGATACGCCAATCCGTAGGAAAACGCGATGAGCAGGGCAATCGCCTCCCCTGTTCGGTACCCCACATCGAACCCGTAGGGCGAGATCAAGTTGCCGACGATCATCAACAGCATCAAAGTTAACAAGAGCGCCACGCCGCTGAATTCTCCGACCAGGAGCCAGAGCGCGGCGCGGTCGAGTTTATGATAGGTGTCATTGGGAGTGTTCATGGTTGTCTCCATTTCGCGGGTTGAAATTCAGGAATTGCGCCGTGGCTTTCGACGTGTCGCTGTAGACACCGCGATATTTCTCGGGCAAGAGTGCGGCGAGTTGGTACATCATCTCGTCCACGATCTGCTGACGTGCCTCGCGCGTGATTCGTTCCCCGTTCGCGGAGATCGTGAACTGCCGGCCCACGCGGATGTGGAAGTCCGTGCGGCGCAGGCGCTTCAGGTTGGCGCCGAAATCCTCGCCGCCCCAGTGCGCGGCGGGGAGGATGGGCGCGCCGCTCCGCAGAGCCAGCATGACCGCGCCCGGGTGCGCGCGGCGGAGGATACCTGTCTTGCTGCGCGTGCCCTCGGGCGCGATGCCGAAGATATAACCCTGCTCCAGTTTTTCCAGCGCGGTACGCAAGGCGGTCGTATCCGCCTCGCCGCGGCGGACGGGGATGGCGCCCCACAGGTCGAACAGCCAGCGCAGGAAGGCGTTGTTCCATGTCTCGACCTTGGCCCAACCCGTGAGCGGACGCGGCTGGAGCCAGGCGAACAGCAACGGCACCTCCAGCTGTCCCGTGTGATTGGCGATGATGATCAGCGGTCCGCGCGCGGGGACCTGATCCAGTCCCTGCGCATCCACGCGGCACAGGATGCTCAGGCCAATCTTGATGACGATGTAGACGAACCAGTGGATGAAATTCATTGGATCGGGGAGTATAGAGCAGGGCAATCATCTCGCGCTACTGCTTCATTGTCACGAACTCCAGCGCGGCGGGAATCAACTCCACGTGCAGTTCCTGTCCCTCCACGCACAGCATTTCGCCGTCCGCGTGCGCGGGCAGACTGCCCTTGATGGCTTTGATGCTGATGGCATTGGTCTGCCCCGTGGTCACTTCGGGCTGGGTATGCTGGGTACCTTTTAGAAAATAGGGAATGAGGCCGAAGATGCGCAGTCGGCTGGCTTCGGAGGCAATGCACAGGTCGAAGTGACCGTCGCCCGGGTCGCCGTTAGGCGCCATGTAGAAGCCGCCGCCCATGCGCTGACCGTTCATCACGGAGATCATCAGCGATGGCTGGGTGATGGTCTTCTCATTGAATTTCATCTCGACGGTCGGCGCTTTGAAATACCAGAATACCGTGCGGATGACGCCGATGAGATAAGCCAGCAGTCCGCGCGTCCAACGGATTTTGATGGCCTCGAACCCGACCATCGCATCGAAGCCGATGCCGATACCGTTGGCGAAGTAACGGCCTTCGGGATAATCACCGCCCTTGACCAGCCCAATATCAATGCGCTTGCGATGATTGCCTGCCAGGGTCTGTATAGTCTCTTCGAGGCCGCCGCGCAGGCCCATGCCGTAGGCCATGTCGTTGCCCGTGCCGACCGGCAGGATGGACATGGCTGTATTGTCGTAGCCCCTGGCGCGGGCGCGCATGATCCCGTTCAGGGCCTCGTTGGCGGTGCCGTCGCCGCTGGCGGTGACGATGACCGCGTAACCGTCCATCACGGCGCGTTCGGCAATGTCCGCCGCATGCCACGGCCGTTCGGTCTGGACCAGATCGAAGTCCAGATTGCGGCGCTTCATCAAATCCTGGATGAGTGGTATCGATTTCCCCGCGTACCCGCGTCCCGAAATCGGATTGACGATGATCAGATATTTCACGAGTGACTCCTGCCCGCAAGAATCCTCCCGAAGGATTGGGCAGAGTCTATCATAAATCCCCGCCATGTTCGATACGGAGTCCGACGACTCCAGCCGGCGGACTCCATCACGGCTCGATCTTTTCGCCGTATTGTTCGATGTGGCGATATTCAGCCGGCTTGCCGCCGAAGGCCTTACTCAGCGCGTCGGCCAGTTCGTCGAGAAAAACGACATTCTCGTGTTCGAGCATGGACTTCAGCGTGGTCAGCCGCTGGTGCAGTTCGTCCATCCGCGTCCGAAACGCATCGAAGTTCGTGTGGTTCGGCTTTTCCCGCAGTTCACGCCCCGCCTCGTGCGTCTGCTCCACGGCCTGCATGGCGTTGTGGATGTACTCGGCAATCTGTTCCCAGTCCGACATGGCGGGCTCCTTTCATGGCTCAATGCTACAATAGCACGCTATGGCCGCGATTTCAAGTAGTCTTCGGGCGTGTCCAAGTCTTCGATCACCGACCGGGATTCGACGATCGCGTATTCGATCTGCGCTGCGTGCCGATTCAGAAAGTCGCGCGGCGTCTGGGGGGATTGCATTTGCAGGATTTCACTCCACAACGGACGCGCCACCAGCCAGGGATGTCCGCGCCGCATTTGATAGGATGGGATGACGAGATCGGCATTGGATGTGTGATACGCTCTGACGATGGCGCGCACGCTTCTTTCCTCGACCTGAGGCTGGTCGCCAAGGACGAGGAGCGCCGCCTCGGCTGATGTTTTTTCGCGCAAAGCGCGCAGTCCCGTTTGCAAAGACAGGAGCATTTCCCCGTTGGCATAATGGGGATTGTGGACGACCGTCGTCTCGTATGCGGCGCAAATCTTTTCGACGGGTATGCGCGCCGCGCCCGTGACCACCAGGATATCCGCAATGTTTGCCTTTTTCAGCGTTTGCAGGATTTGTCCCAGCACAGTGCTGTCTCCCCAGGGCAGGAGCATCTTGGGCTGGCCCATGCGCTTGGATTCGCCTGCGGCGAGGACAATGGCGGTGATCATGGATTCCTCCTTAACCACGAAGGGACACAAAGGAGATTCATCATTATCGCCGGTCTACGGGTCTCGATACGGCGGCGCTGGTCGAGTAGCGTTCTTTGCATATCGGGACCACGCCGCCTACTCGACCCTCCATACTGCGCAAAGTTACAGAGTGTCATCTTCCACCAGCCGTTGATAATCTTCGGGCTTGTCCACATCCAGCAGGAGTCTGTCGTCGTGCCAGGGCAGGTATTCGACGGGATATTTCGAGAAGAGGGCGCGGCCGCCGATATCGCCAGTCAGGTTGAGGAGGTCGGGGAAAGTGACTCGGTCGAAGAGCACGGGGTTGGCGCGCTGTTCCATCATCACCAGCGGCGCAACGATGGGATACAACTCACGGGTGTGGTGTTCCACCAGCGCCCGAATTACGCTGGCGGGGATGTGCGGCTGGTCGGCGAGGAGGAAGAGACCCCCTCCCGTCCTCCCCCAAATCCGCAATGGGTGATTGGAATCCGCATCCATTTTTTTTATTCGGATTTGGGGGAGGTGCCCCGAAGGGGCGGAGGGGGTCAGGGAGGCGAGTCCCGCGCGGATCGAAGAGGCCTGTCCTTCCTGCCAGCCGTCGTTGCGGACGATGGTCACGGGCAGATCGCGGACGGCGGCCTCGACCTGGTCCGCGTTTGCACCGGTGACAACGATCACGGAGTCGAGTCCCGCGTCGAGCGCGGTTTGTGCAACGGCGCGTACGAAGGGCTGGCCGCGCCAGTCGAGCAGTTGCTTGGGCTGGCCGAAACGTTCCGAGGCGCCCGCGGCAAGGACGATGCCTGCAACGGGTTCGAAAGTCTGAATGGTTGAAGGTTGAAGGTTGGAAGGCTGGAGGGAGGCGACGATGACAGAGTCAAATTTATTCAGTAGCGTTTCTGCCATCCGTCCGCCGATGGATTGCAATTCGGGTGTGTCGGCCTGGTTGAGCAAAACAACACGGCGCGCATGGGAGGGGATGTTCTTGAGTCCGCCCTCGGGATGAGTCAGCACACGGACCAGCGCCTCGGGCGTGACAGACTCATTAAGCGGCAGGCCGCTCAAGGTCGAGAAGAGATGCGGGCGATGGACAAATTCCTCGGTCAGCGGTACCCCCAATCCACTCAGTCCAGCGACCACGATGACCGTGTCCACAAAGTCTGGGATGGCGGGCTCGTGGGCGGCGGGCACTTTCAAGGGACGCCCGCGCGCCCCGTCGGCTTCGATGAGCAGGGGCAGGCCGCGCGCCGCGCAGTGGTCGCGCAGGTGGTCGAGGGCCGCGCGCGGCGGAGGCGTGAAGCGGTCTCCGTCCAGCGCGCCCGTGACGAGGATGACGCCGTCGAGGGAGTCGATTTCAGGGAAGGGGTCGGTTACGCTGGCGATGAGGTGATGGTCGGCTTGTTCAACCTGCCATGCACCGAGATGGGTGGTGGTGGTTATGATTGACGATTTACGATTTTCGATTTGCGATTGCAGTTCTCGCACCAGTTGGAAAAGGGCGGTGGTCTTGCCGCCCGCGCCG
>DAOTXP010000143.1:0-1589 GCA_034435275.1 Anaerolineales bacterium
TCTCGGCTCCACCAGCATTACCTTGAACTCCAGCGGAAGCAAGATCGCCGAGTTGAGGTACAAAGCGTGGGGTGAAACGCGTTACACTTCTGGCACTACCTACACCACCTACCAATTCACCTCCCAGCGCAACGAGACCGCGCTCGGGCTGTATTTCTATAATGCAAGATGGTACGACCCTTCGTTAGGGAGATTCACCTGCGCGGACACGCTCGTCCCTGGCGGGGTGCAGGGCTATGACAGGTACGCGTATACGAGCAATAATCCCGTCCGATATACGGATCCAAGCGGGCATTGTTCTTCACATTTCTCGATGTTGTTTCCGGGTATGTCTCAACTGTTCAGTTGTATCAAAGATATTGGCGAGGCTATAAATGCATATCAATCTGGAGAACGCGATGTGGTTAAATTGACGGCGACAGCAACGGGATTTGACGATTGGGCCAGAGAGGCAGGTGCAATAATCAATCAATTGAATAGTGATGTTTCAACAGTATTCTCAAATGCGCCTGCTGGAGAGAGGCTCCCTGCAGCCGTTAATTTAGGAGCATTCGTTGTGAATACAGCTGCAAATATTGTTGGTGGCGTCCAATTTGCTCGAGGAATAAGCGCATTCAGTAGAAGCGGTGAATTGGTGAATCCATATGCTGTAGAGGGCACACGTTTTACTTACGATCGTCCAGTGGGAGACAGGCTCTATCGCGTTTGGGGAGGCTCGTCTCCGTTAGCAGGCCGTTGGGCTTTTACGCAAAACCCAGGCAACCAAATAACAGCGATACGTGGAGGAGCATTACCCAGCGGAAATTTAGCGACCACTGTGTCAGAAGTACAAATCGTATCAGCGACAACTGCTGAAACAAGCACTGTTGCGCCAAATGTCGGGCAGCCGGGCGGATTAACTCAAGTACATTTGTCTAACCTCGGCGGAGTAGCGTTTTCTGAAGGAACCCTTTTGCCGGCAGGATGGATGCCAATATTGCCTTGGAATTTCTGGTGCAGTGCACTTGGAACATGCGGAAATTAAGGTGCAAAAATGATGCACAGATACGAGTTTGTAATTTCTGAAGATGGGTCGTTAATAATTATGGATAATCTAAACAACCAAAAAACATGGCAAGGAAGATTTTTTGAATTAGATGTGATGTCAATCATGCATCTTCCTCAGTCAAATGATGTCATTGTATTATTGGACTGGAAGATGGCAGAAAGAAAATCAACTCGAAACCTGCTACGATGTAGCATAAAAGGAGAAGTAG
The DNA here is from genome assembly GCA_034435275.1 of Anaerolineales bacterium. Classification (GTDB taxonomy): domain Bacteria; phylum Chloroflexota; class Anaerolineae; order Anaerolineales; family Villigracilaceae; genus JBFMCC01. Next base: position 1,257 of record DAOTXP010000143.1, read on the forward strand.
TGTGGGCAGTTGGACCGCCTATTGATTCTCTAAAAGGGTTCGTTAGAAGGAATGACGTTTACACTTCTGTGAAATATGAGGATGAAATTCTTAAGGCGACCTCAGTAGAAAGCTTCTTGGACTATATCAATGCTGAAACCGGTGAAGTCATAAAATCAGTATTTCTTAAATGACTTGCCCGGCGGCGGTCTGTGACCCACCGAGGCGTGACCGTCGGGTCTCCCAAGCGGCGCGAAGGTGGTACACTTCATATATGCCTTCGGCTCATCCTGGCGGCACGACCCCTCGACACGGCTTCGCCAGTCAGGGCAACGCCTACACCAGTTACCAGTT
>DAOTXP010000144.1:0-52431 GCA_034435275.1 Anaerolineales bacterium
GCCATGATGAAGCCCATCGGACGAAGTACTCATGACAAGAGCCTGTCATTTGAAGAGCCGGATGAAGGGAAACTTTCACGTCCGGTTCGGAAGTGGCGGCGGGGTGGGCAACCGCCCCGCCGACCATAATTAGGCGCTGAATGAATGCAAGACTCGCTTGCTACTGAAAAGTGCTTTGGTATTCTACGATAATTTTGCAAGGCAAAAACTACTTTAGAAAAATGCATAAAGCCTTTGGAGTGGTAACAGTTTTTCCTGATGCCATTGTGAAAATATAAGAGACTTCAACTGGATATAAACCGCTGTATTCTGCACCAGGTTGCAGAAATTGATAAAAATCATAGGGCGGGTAAAAATAATCGCCAGAAGCAAGTACTTTGTCTATAGTGAAACTGGCTCTAGTCCAAACATCTACTGTTGAATATGGTGGAATTTGAACTGGAAATAGCGATTTTTCTGTATCATTCTGTTTGTAGTCACTCACAAACGTAATTTCAAAACCAGAAAAAATATCACCTTTGCCGCTTGTAAGCGGGTATTCTTGCTCGCCTGAAACTTTCACTTCTGTTTCTTTGTAATTTAGAAAGGCGTCGTATCTGATAACCGACGTGCCTGCTCCGCCAAGATTTGACAATCGAATTCTTTGGTCGCAAACAAAATGGTGATGCCCTGATTGACTTTTATCTTGCTCATACATTGCCCATGTGTAACTTGCTGAAGGCGACATGACATTATCTGTGATTTGCTTTGATGCAATTTGATTGGCTTGCCATGAGAAAAATAAGGCGACTGCGCTCATTATGACACTTGACAGACCGAATAACATTTCCGTCGAAAGTGGTCTCTTGCTTTTTCGTACAGCCATTTAATATTTTTCTCCTGTAATTCACAAGACCAAGCGCCTAACTCGCGTTTGAGCGGATCGTATAATCCCTTATGGACAAACCGTATAACGCCCCAAACGCTTGGGATTTTATGCGGCTTTGAGTTAGAATAGAATGATAAAATTATAGCACGAAACCCCGTCCGCGAGGAAAAAATGGATGCTAAACCGAAAAAACTCCTCGCCCTAATGCGCGGTGCCCTCCGCGCCAGGCACTGCTCCTGCCGCACCGAAGGAACCCGCCTCGACGGGGCGTGGCGCTACATATTCTTCCACAACCCGGGGCTGAGCCTGTCGAAGTGACGCCCGTCTGCCAGCGGGCGGCGGTCAAAGTTCAATCCCCTTCAATCCAATGAGATTCGCGTATTTCCTCCCTTTCAAACTCCCGATCAATGGATCCCAGTCCTTGAGCGGAACCAGCTTCCCGCGCGGCGTCTCCTTCAGCTCGTATAACCTGAAGCCGAGATCGGTCAATTCCTGCAAATAGGAGGGCGCGTCGCCGCCCGCGTCGCACAGTCCCTTCGGCCAGAACTCGGTCATCAGGATCACGCGCTCGGAACGGTGCAGGGTTTCGCGCAGTCCGCGCAGGGCCATCTGCTCGTAGCCCTGCACATCGGCTTTCACAAAATGGACCTGCCGGATTCCCAGCGACTCGAGTTGCGCGTCCAGCGGGCCGCTCTCGACCTCGACGCCCTCCCAGTTCTGTCCGCTGTTCGTGTAGAGGCGATTATCGGCTTTGTTCTCTGGATTCTGGAACAGGAGACGCGCGCCGGGCTCCGCGGCCGCCGCCATGCGGAGTGCGTCCACGCGCGGACCGCCGGCGCGGCGGTTCCCGGCCACGTTGCGCTCGAGGAAGCCGAAACTCTGCGGCCGCGGCTCGACCGCCACGATTCGTCCCTGTGCGTTCAGGCTGTGCATCGCCAGCGCGGTGTACAGCCCGACGTTTGCCCCGATGTCCACGAGGGTCATCTCCGCGCGGCAGTGTTTCTGGAAGAAATACAGTTCGCTGGGTTCGTACACGCGCAAAGCGACCGCGCCCGAGAGCACGGGATCTTCGGGATCGAGGCAGATGCGCGCCGGCCCGACCTGCGCCACGCGCGGGATGATTCGCAAAAGGATGGCGTTGGTCAGCACACGCAGGGGCCGCGGCTTCAGCACTTCTGTGTAGATGAATTGTGCAAGCGACATGACGGGGACATTATATCAACACCAATCCCGAACAAATTTGCTATAATGCGATGTGACGATTGCCCATTGGCCACATGAATATCCGAGGTTGAGAATACAAACTTTTCTGTCATTGCGAGGAGCCGCTGGTCGAGTGGGCCGAGCGTTTTCCGAGGCCGTATCGAGACCAGGCGACGAAGCAATCCCCTCGCCGATTCGGAGATTGCTTCGCCCCTGGCGGGGCTCGCAATGACAGCCATTTATCCAAGTTGAGGCCGCCATGAAAAATCCAATTTCATCCATCCGCCGCAAAGTCATCCTGTTGATCTTACTGTTCGCGGCGGCCTGCACGCCGTCCGCCACGCAAATGCCCGGAGATGGCGCGACCGGGACGCCCGCGCCGGTCGTCGAGACTCTGCCGGTCCACGTCGGTCACGGCGCGCGCGGTCCGTGGTTCGAAATCTATTTCACCGATCCCGCCAACCCGGCCGCCTCGCAGGAATCGGGCGGAATCGAAACGCCGCTCATCGCCGCCATCGATGCTGCGCGCCTGAGCGTAGACGTTGCCATCTATAGCCTGAGCCTGCGCGAATTGGGCAACGCGCTTCTGCGCGCCCGCGACCGCGGCGTGCAGGTGCGCATCGTGATGGAAAGCGACAACCGCGACCGCACCGTACCCGCCGCGCTAATCGAGGCGGGCCTGCCCATTTTGGGCGACCGCCGCGAGGGGCTGATGCACAACAAGTTCGTGATCATTGACCGTTCCGAGGTCTGGACCGGCTCGCTCAATTTCACCGCAACCGGCGCATACAACGACAACAATAATCTCGTCCGCATTCTTTCGATCAAAGTGGCGGAGGACTACACCAAAGAGTTCGAGGAAATGTTCGTGGACGACAAGTTCGGCGGGGACATCGTGCCCGAAACCCCGAATCCGATCCTGACGATAGACGGCACCCGCGTCGAGGTCTATTTTTCACCCGACGATGGCGCGGCCCAGCCCGTGCGCGAACTGCTGGAGGGCGCGGCGGAGAGCATCTATTTCCTGGCCTATTCCTTCACCGCGGACGAACTGGCCGAGGCGATCCACGCCCGCGCCGCCGAAGGCGTGACTGTGGCCGGCGTGATGGAGGCGGCGCAGGTGGAGTCCAACGAAGGAACGGAATTCGACGCGTTCGTGCAGGCCGGGCTGGACGTGCGGCTGGACGGCAACGACGGCCAGATGCATCACAAGGTCATCATCATTGACGAGTCGATTGTCGTCACCGGCTCGTACAACTTCACGGCCAGCGCCGAGAACCGCAACGACGAGAATATCGTCATCTTCTTCAGCCCGGAGATCGCCGCGCTGTACATGGAGGAATTCGAGCGCGTGTTCGCACAGGCGCAGAGGCCGTAAAACCTGACTATCGTACCGCGAGATTTTAATAGGACGCGGAGGAACGCGGAAAACGCGGAGTAATTCAAAAAAATCCGTGTCCCCGCTTGGCGTAGGCGCAGGTGTTACGAGGATTAGCGCGGATCGAGAACAATTTGGCCGACTCGCCAAGTCTCGAGTCGGCCAAATCCGTGTAAATCGGTGAAATCTGTGGCCGAGGTTTTTAAACCAGCCGTAACTTTTTCATCTCTCCGCCGACTAATGAGATGAAACCCATCCAAAATAGGAGAGATGAGATGAAACAAAATACCCGCTTTATTTTCCTGGCTGTCCTGATGCTGGCCGCGCTGGCCTTGAGCGCCTGCGGACCGTCGCGGTCCGTTTCCTCGGGCGGCGGCAAAGTGGAGGCCTCCATGGTGGAATTCACTGGCCAGATCGAAGCCATGAACGGCTACCAGTGGACCGTCAGCGGTCAGGTCATTACTGTGGATCCCTCAGTCGTGCGCGACGGCCCGTTCGCGGTCGGCGACACGGTCAAAGTCGAAGCGTGGGTCGCGGCCGACGGAACGTTGTCCGTTACCGGTGTGGAATCGCCCTCCAGCAGTGACAACAGCAACGATGCCAATGCCAACGACGACGACATGGAAGACGACGACTCCAACAGCAACGACGCCAATGCCAACGACGACGACACGGAGGATGACGACTCCAACAGCAACGATGCCAACTCCAATGACGATGACGACGATCAGGACGATGACAGCAACGGCAATGGCGATGACGAGGATGATGACAGCAACAGCAATGGCGACGATGACGACGATGAAGAAGACGATGACGACAGCAACGACAATAGCGGCAACAGCAATGGCGGTTAATCATCGCCTCTACTAGGCAGCACGCAGAGACTCGTCTGGAGGCGTCTTTCCCTCCGGACGAGTCCTGTTCGAGCGGCAGTGCGGCTTACCCATGATCAAGTCACAGCATTTTTTGCGGTTTCTTCCCTTCATCCTGCTGGCACTCTTCGTCGCCGGCATGGCGTTGATTCAATTTGCCTCTCCCGACCTGCCTGATAATGACGGCTTTTATCACATTAAGCTGGCGTCTCTCATGCGCACCGAGGGGCTGAAACCGGAATTTCCCTGGTTGCCGCTCAGCATACTCAACCCGGACGAATTCTACGACCATCACTTTCTCTTCCATGTCGCGCTGATCCCGTTCACTCTTGGCGATTTGAGGTTGGGTGCGAAATGGTCGGCCATCATCTTTGCCAGCCTTGCCTTTCTTGCGATCTGGTTTTTGTTCCATCGCCAGAAGATCCCGTTTGCATGGCTGTGGGCGCTGGCGCTGCTGGGCATTTCGGACGCGTTCCTGTATCGCATGAGCGTGGCGCGCGCACAGTCGCTGTCGCTGGCGGTCCTCGCGCTTGCTCTGATGTGGCTCCTCGAAGGCAGACACAGGCACCTCGGCCTGCTGTCTTTTGTCTACGTCTGGCTGTATGATGCGTTTCCGCTCATCATTGCGCTGGGTGTCTTGCACCTTCTTGCCGTAGCGCTGGTCGAGCATCGGTTTGAGTTTCGCCCGTTGCTTTCCATCGGTATTGGAATAATTTTGGGACTGATCGTCAACCCCTATTTTCCCGCGAATATTGTTTTTTCCTACCATCACATGCTGCCGAAGTTGACCGGCGCGACCTCCGTGCGCGTCGGCAACGAGTGGTTTCCCTACGAGACCAAACAGCTTTTGGAAAACTCGTTTCCCGCGCTGATCGCCTGTGCCGGCGGCGCGCTCGCGCTGGGTCTCTCTGCCAGAAAAATGGACGTGCGCACCGCGCTGGGCTTCCTTGCCGCCCTTCTGTTCGGCCTCATGCTCTTTCAGGCGCGGCGCTTCGTGGAGTATTTTCCGCCGTTTGCGTTGATCTTCGCGGCGTTTGCCTGGACGCCGCTCCTCGCCTCCCAGTCTTTCGATCAGACTCGAGGCGGGCCCGATTCCACCCCCTCGGCGGGTTCTCGCCACAATCGGTTCGCCGGAGTGTTGCTTTTCGCGTTGGTCGCCGTCAGCATGGTTGTATCCATCCCCCGGGCGCGCGAAGCCATTGATCGCTCCAAGCCCTATGATTTGTATTCGGGCGCCTCTGCGTGGCTCGAGGACAATACCCCTGCCGGTGCGCGCGTCTTCCAAACCGATTGGGATGATTTTCCTCGATTATTCTTCTACAACATCCATAATACGTATTTGATCGGGCTTGACCCGACCTATATGCAACTCTACGATGCCGCCTTGTATGAATTGTGGGTTGAAATCACACGAGGAAATGTGGAAGACCCTTCCCGCCTCATCGTCGGTGAGTTCGGATCTCGCTACGTGCATACCGACCTGAATCACGGGAATTTTTTACGCATTGCGGAAGCCGACCCGGGATTACTCGAAGTCTATCGGGATGACCAGGCTGTGATTTTCGAGGTGATTGCTCAACCTTAGTGCCGCGGTGCAGAATGTTATACTTGACCTGTCTTTCAGAGGAATCATGCATCGAATTTCTCGGCTGGAAGGTCGCGCAAACTATGCTTGAGTTCAAGGAATCCGTCGCCTTGGAGGGCCTGAAGACGTTGGATTCCCAGGCTATTGGCGCGCTCTATGACCGTTATTACCCCGATGTCTATCGCTATGTGCGTTATCGTCTCGACGATGAGACCGTTGTCGAAGATATTGCCAGTGAGGTCTTTGTGCGCCTGCTCGAGGCCGGCCGGCGAGGGCGCGGCCCGCAGATCAACCTCAAGGCCTGGTTGCTGGGTACTGCTTCCCACATCGTCACTGACCACCTGCGCCGTTCGTACCGCCATCCCACCGAGGCGCTTGATGAAGACGTGTCTGACCCATTCGCCCGCCATCCGGAGGATTTCGAACGCCGCGAACAGCACCGCCACGTTCGCGATGCGATGAAGAACCTGACCGACGAGCAACAACACGTTCTCGCCCTGCGTTTTGGCGAGGGTTACTCTCTCGAAGAAACGGCCTCTTTAATGAATAAGAATGTCAATGCCGTTAAAGCCCTGCAATTCCGCGCCCTGGCTGCCCTCCAGCGCGGAATTGGGGAGGCCGCCCATGACTGAGAAACTATTCGACGCGCTCGAAGTCTGTTTGCAGGCCTTGGAACGAGGCGAGGACGTGGAATCCGCCCTGCATCGCTATCCGGACCTCGCGGCCGAACTGCGTCCGATCTTGGAATCCTCGCTTCACGCGCGGACCCTCGCCGCGTTCGAGATCCCCGACGGGGCCGTGCGCCGAGGCCGCGCCCGCCTGCTCCAGCGCGCCGCCGAACTGCGCGAAGCCCAACGCGCCCCGCGGCGGTCATTCCTGTTCACCTTCCGCCCGGTGGCGGTGGCTTTGATGTTGGTTATCTTCTTCTTGGGTGGCACAGGTCTGGTGCGCGCCTCCTCTGGCGCTCTACCCGGTGACAACCTGTACCCAGTTAAGCGCGGTTGGGAGGAATTCAGCCTCCTCTTCGTCGCCGATGAAGTCGAGCGTGAGGGGCTTGAACTGGAACACGAAAATGAACGCTTTGAGGAGATCCGCGAATTGCTGGCGCGCGGCCGCACGGAAAACGTGACTTTCTCCGGCTATGTGATTGCAATCAACGGAGATCAACTGAATGTGGGCGGACTGCCCGTCAGAACGAGCGGTGTGGCGTTGCCCGCCCAGCCGGTCACTGCGGGCGCGGCGGTGAGGGTCAGCGGTGTAACTCAGCCGGATGGTACGATCCAGGCCAGCCGGGTGACCTTCCTTCCGGCAGACGCGGTCATTCCGACAGTGGAGCCCGAAGAGTTCGAACGGGAAGAGTCTACGGATGAGAATGAGGACGCGCCTCAGCCTGAATCCGACCATCAGCCGGGGCCAGACTCACAGTCCACGCCAGAGGCGCCGGAGTCGAACGAAAACGAATCCCTGGAGGAAGGTCGCATCGAAGGCACAATCGAACTGATGCAGGAGGGACTCTGGCTGGTGGATGGCCGCCCGGTGGATGTCTCCGTCGCGCGGATCATCGGCACGCCCGTCGTCGGTGCAACCGTTCGCATTGATGGCTATTACACGACCGATGGCAGATTCGTCGCCATGCGCATCGAAGTTGTCGCGGATGACTCTGGTGACGAAAATTCCAACGAAAACGATAACAGCAACGAAGACAACACCAATGGTAACGACAATACCAATGACAATGACAGTAACGACAACGATAACGACAATCATAATGATAACGACAATGATAACGACAACGATTAATCCAAAGGGCGCACACGGCTGCGCCCTTTTTGTTTTAACCTTGTTTCCGCGCGTAAAAAGAGATATGATTTGCCCAACTTATCGCGCGGAGGCTTGACATGCTCGACACCCAGGGACAATTCTTTCTCGGACGAATCTACGATGCTGCCAAAGGCAAACTGGCCGACAAGGCCCTGCTCTACGATCCCGCCGACCTGACCACGCACGGCGTGGTCACCGGCATGACCGGCTCGGGCAAGACCGGCATGTGCGTCGGCCTGCTCGAGGAGGCCGCGTTGCAGGGTATTCCCGCCATCATCATTGACCCGAAGGGCGACCTGACCAACCTGCTCCTGCACTTTCCCGAATTTGCGCCGCAGGATTTCCAACCCTGGCTGGATGCGGATGCCGTGCGCCGCGAGGGCAAGACCCTCGATGCGGCCGCGAAGGAAACAGCCGAACTATGGAAGAAGGGCCTCGCCGAGTGGGGCATTGACCGCGAGCGGATGATCGCTCTCAAGAACGCGGCCGAGTTCGCCATTTATACGCCGGGCTCCGACGCCGGGATTCCCGTCAGCGTGTTGTCGTCGCTGGCCGCGCCGTCCATTCCCTGGGAGGGCAACCGCGAGGTCCTGCGCGAACGCATTGCCAGCACCTCAACCGCGATTCTTGGCCTGGTCGGCATGGACGATATCGATCCGCTGCGTTCGCGCGAGCACATCCTGCTTTCGAATATTTTCGAGTCGGCCTGGTCGCAGGGCAAAGACCTCGACCTGACCGAACTCATCCTGCAAACGCAGAATCCGCCTTTCGAGAAACTCGGCGCGTTCCCGCTCGAATCGTTCTTCCCCGCCAAAGAGCGCATGGACCTGGCCATGCTGCTCAACAACATCCTCGCCGCGCCCGCCTTCGAGACCTGGCGCGAAGGCCAGGACCTCGACATTGCTTCGATTTTGTGGAACGCGGACGGCAAGCCGCGCCACTCGGTCTTCTACCTCGCCCACCTGAGCGACCCGGAGCGCATGTTCTTCGTCACCCTCCTCCTCTCGGCCATCGAAACCTGGATGCGCACGCAAAGCGGCTCCACCACCCTGCGTGCCCTCGTTTACATGGATGAAATTTTCGGCTATCTGCCCCCGCTTTCCAATCCGCCCTCCAAACAGCCCATGCTGCGCATGCTCAAACAGGCGCGTGCCTTCGGCATCGGCCTCCTGCTTGCCACGCAAAATCCTGTGGACGTGGATTACAAGGCCCTCTCCAACGCGGGCACCTGGGTCATCGGCAAGTTACAAACCGACCAGGACAAACAGCGCCTGCTCGACGGCCTCGAAGGCGCGGCCGGCGGCATGGACCGCGGCAAGATGGACAAACTCATCTCCGGCCTCGGCAAGCGCGTCTTCGTGATGCACAACGTCCATGAGAAAGCGCCGATGGTCTTCCAAACGCGCTTTGCAATGAACTACCTGGCTGGCCCGTTGACTCGGGCGCAAATCCCTGCATTGAACGAACTGGCCGGGGCGAGAGCGACTCGGACTGTGACGCCGCGTCCCGCCTCCGCGCCTGCCGTATCCTTCGACGCTGCGCCTGCTCCCGTTATGGCGGCCGCCGCGCCGTCCAGGCCATCCGCCGTCAGCCGGCCGCCCACCGACGGGAGCGCCACGCGGCCATCCGTTCCGTCCGGAGTCGCCGAATACTTCCTGCCCATGAATCTCAGCCTGAGCGAGGCATTCTCGGCTTCCGGTAAGTCCATGCCGTCGGGCGCGGTGCAGAAGGGCGTGTTGTACCGCTCCGCGTTGATCGGCTCCGCGCAGGTGCGTTTCCTCGACCGCAAACTGGGCGTGGACGCGGACGTTCGCCGCGCGGTGCTGGTCGAAACTCCAGACCGGCGCGGTGTCGTCCGTTGGGAGGATTTCCCGTATAAAGGGCCTTCGCTCGATAAAGTGGAAGACGGTCCCGCGCCCGACGCGCGCTTCGACACTCTGGATGCCCCGCTCGGCGACGCCAAACTGGTCAATGCGTTGCAAAAGGACTTTGCCGATTGGGTCTATCGCACGACGGCGGTCAAGGCGCGCGCGAACGAAATGCTCAAGGTCTATGGCGGTCCCGATGTGTCGCAGGCCGATTTCATGAAAGCCTGCGCCGACGCCGCCCGCGAAGGCCGCGACGCGGAGATCGAAAAGGTCACCGCGCAGATCGAGCGCAGGATTGCAGCGTTGCAGGACAAGTTGTACCGCGAGGAACGCGAATTGCGCCAGGACGAGGCCGAACTCAGCCAGCGCAAAATGGAGGAGATGGGCACGCATGCCGAGAACGTGTTCAGCCTGTTCACCGGCAGCCGCAGTACGCGCAGATTGTCCTCCTCGCTGACCAAGCGGCGTCTCACCGAGCAGGCCAAGGCCGATGTGGATGAATCGCTCGAGGCCATCGAGCAGATGAAAAAGGAATTGGGCCAGCTCGAACGCGAGCGTCAGTCTGCCGTGGACGAGGTCAACGCGCGCTGGGGGGATGTGGTCAATCAGATCACCGAGGTGACCGTCAATGCGAAGAAGACGGATGTCTACGTCAACCTGTTCGGCGTGGCCTGGGCGCCGTATTACCTCGTCGAGGTCGGTGGACAGACTCTCGAACTGCCCGCCTTTGGCGCGGAATAATGTCGCCGCCCTGGTCGGGTAGTCCTGAGCGTAGGGTTGAGTAGCCGCGAAGCGGCGTATCGAAACCCGAAGACGAAGGACGTACACTTGCACCTGCATGCAAGTGCAGGTGTCGAGACCAGCATTGTAAGGATTTTCTTCCTCCAGCAGTCAAGGTGACAGTCATCCACGAGATGACTGTCACCTTCTTTTCAATTGAGGTTCCTTTGAGCATCCTTCAAATCGTACTGGCTGTCCTTGTGTGGGGCGTGATTCATTCGATCATGGCCTCCCTGGGATTCAAGAATTGGCTGGGAAACGCGTTTGGAAAAACTGCCGCGCGCGGCTATCGCCTGTTTTACAACGTCTTCTCGTTCGTCACCTTCTTGCCAATTCTTTGGCTGGTCGTTGCCCTACCTGACGCACCGTTCTATTCCGTCCCCGCGCCGTGGTCCTATCTCATGCTGGCCGGGCAGGGACTGTCCGCGCTGATGCTGGTCGTCGGTGTGTTGCAAACGGACACGCTCTCCTTCGTCGGCCTGCGGCAATTATTCGAGAAGGAGAAATCATCCCCGCTTGTCACGCGCGGACTGTATCGTCTCGTCCGTCATCCATTGTATACGGCTGGACTCTTGTTCCTCTGGCTGACCCCTAACGTGAGCCTGAATTCATTTACGCTTTATGCCTCTGCAACGATCTATATTTTGATCGGCGCGTATTTCGAGGAGCGAAAACTATTGCGCGAATTCGGTCAGGCCTATGCCGATTACAAGGCCAAGACGCCGATGCTGATACCGGGGATGAAGTTCTGACAGGCATGAAGCGCTTTCAATGGGGAACTTCACCATTTCTCCAATCGCCTCTCATTTGCCGCTCACTCGAGCGGGTATAATCTAATCCATGTCTGCCTACGCGTATTCCTATTCCCCTGCGCCTCAGCCGCGGCCCACCGCCGCCATGCGCCTGCTGGCCATCGGTCTGGGCGGACTGGCGTTATTCTTCGGATTCCTCATCGTTTGGACACTCGGCTACCAGTTGGTCTATGCCGGGCGCATCTTCCCCGGCGTGACCGTAGCCGGTGTGGACATCTCCGGGCTGAACCCGGCCGAGGCCGCGGTCAAACTCAACCAGACGCTTTCCTTCCCGATCAACGGCAAAGTGATCTTGCGCGATGGTGACAGGATCTGGGTCGTCTCGCCTGCGGAACTCGGCATGGTCTTCGACGCCTCGTCCAGCGCGCAGGCCGCCTATCGCCTCGGGCGCAGCGGCGGACTGTTCGGCGCGCTGACCGGTCAAATCCGCGCCCGTTCACAGGGACAGAACGTGTCCCCGGTCATCGTCCTCGACCAGCGCGTGGCGTACGCGTATTTGCAATCTCTTTCTTCACAGATCAATCAGCCGGTCCGCGAAGCCAGTCTGCGGCTGGACGGCACGAACGTCATTGCCGAGCCCGGGCAAATCGGCCGCGTGCTCGACGTGGACGCGACCATTTTGTATTTGACCGCGCAATTGCAGACTTTCCGCGACGGCGAAGTCCCGCTGGTGATTCGCGAGCAGGTGCCGCAGGTCATGGACGTCTCCGCGCAGGCCGACATGGCGCGGCAGATTCTGTCCGGGCCGCTGCGCATCGTCGTGCCGAACGCAACAGACGGCGACCCCGGCCCGTGGTTCTTCGAACCGCCTGTGCTCGCCAATATGCTGGTCGTCCAGCGTGTTGATCATGATGGACAGATCCAGTATCAATTGCAACTCGACCCCGCGCTCTTCCGCCAATCTTTGACGAACATTGCCGCCGAAGTGGACCGTTTGCCTCAGAACGCTCGTTTTTACTTCGATGATCCCACCGCTCAACTGGTGTTGCTCGAATCTGCAAAGGTCGGCCGCGTGACGGATGTCGAGGCCAGTATTGCCGCGGTCAACGACGCGCTCCAGCGCGGCGAGCATACTGTACCCTTGGTGGTGAGCGAGGCCCCGCCTGCCATCAACGATAACGCAACGGCCGAGTCTTTGGGCATCACGCAACTTGTCAGTTCGCAGACTTCGTATTTTTACGGTTCGAGCGCCGAGCGCATCCAGAACATCCAGACCGCGGCAGCGCGATTCCACGGTGTGTTCGTCGCGCCCGGCGAAATTTTTTCGATGGGGCAGGTGATGGGCGACGTGAGCTTGGAGAACGGCTTTGCGGAGGCGCTCATCATTTATGGCGGCCGTACCATCAAGGGCGTCGGCGGCGGCGTGTGCCAGGTCAGCACCACCTTGTTCCGCACCGTGTTCTTCGGCGGCTATCCGATTGTGGAACGTGTGCCGCATGCCTACCGCGTGACGTATTATGAAATGACCGCCAGCGGCGAGCGCGATTCGACGTGGGCCGGCATGGATGCCACCGTGTATTTTCCGCTGGTGGATTTTAAATTCACCAACGATACACCCTATTGGATTTTGATGGAAACCTACGTGGATCCCGGCGCGCGCACCCTGACCTGGAAATTCTACTCCACCTCGGACGGTCGCAGCGTGACTTGGGAGACCACTGGCCCGCGCAATGTGGTGGATGCCCCCGCTGCCTCCTTTGTGGAAAATCCCGACCTCGGCAAAAACCAGATCAAACAGGTGGATTGGGCCGCCGATGGCGCGGACGTGGTCGTCACGCGCACGGTCTGGAAAGGCGGCGCGGTTCTGTTCCAGGATGAGATCAAGACTCACTACGAACCCTGGCAGGCGGTTTGTGAATACGGCCCGGGCACGGAGGATCCTCAAAAAACGGCTAAACGGAAAGGGTTATGTGTTTCGTCGAACTAGCGTGGTATACTAGCCGCTTGTTGAATAAATGGAGATGACATGGTCAGTACAGAATTGCTCGAAATCCTGCGTTGCCCGAATTGTGTGCGGGAGAAAAGCGGAATACTCACCCTTTATAAGGATTCCTGGCTGATCTGTCAGGACTGCGACCGGAAATATCCGATCCTCGACGACATCCCAATCATGCTGATTGATGAGGGCGACAAGTGGGTCAAGACCTCGGAAGACCAGTTGCCCGTTCCGCCCCCGGAGAGTTAACCCGCCGTGCCCGCTCTGGATGAACTGCTGGCTGAATTGACCAGCGGAGACGAATCGCGCGCTGAAGCCGCGGTGCCCGCCCTGACAGAGCTTGGATCACAATCCCTGCCGGCAATTGCCCGTCTACTGGACTCTCCCGACGCGGATTCCCGCTGGTGGGCGGTACGCACCCTCGCGTCACACCCGAACCTGGACGTAAGCCTGCTCCTGCGCGCCCTGGCCGACGCGGCCCCCGAAGTGCGTCAGGCCGCGGCGCTGGGACTGTGCGGTCAGCCGTACGAAAGCGCGATTCAGCCTCTCGTCCGCGCGCTGAGCGACGCGGACGGTCTCGTGGCAGACCTGGCCGCGAAGGCCCTGGTCGCTATTGGGCGCCCGGCTGTGGAATCCCTCATCGAGGTCCAGAAGGAGGCGAACGCCTCTGCTCGCATCCTTTCGATGCGCGCTCTCGCCGAAATCGCCGACCCGCGCGCCATCCCGGTCATGATGTCTGCCATCGAGGGCGATTCGTCCATGTTGTGTCACTGGGCGGAAGCCGGGCTGGAGCGGCTGGGCCTGAACATGCTCTATCTCAAACCCGAGTAACGAATGGTTCAAATCAGAATTCCGAAAATCAAGTTTCAAAAACCAACTCCGAAGCAAATCATTTTCTGGGGTGTTGCGCTGGCGCTGGGAGCCGCGGGGCTTTTCGCCACGCGCGGCCTTGTCCGTTGTTGGACGCTGACCTCCCTGCCGGGCATCCCGCCCTCCGATTGCCAGACGACCGGTCCAAATCCCCTCGGCACGCCGCAGGTGGATGCGCAAGGGACGCCCATTGCAACGCCCACACTGGAGATTGCCGCGCCCGAGAACGAGTTGCCGCCCGCATGGGACGGCGGGAGCCGCGTCAACATCCTGCTCATCGGTCTGGATTATCGCGATTGGCAGAGGGGCGAATATCCGCGCTCCGATACGATGATTCTGCTCACGATTGATCCGATCACAAAGACCGGGGGGATGCTTTCGATCCCGCGCGACATGTGGGTCAACGTCCCCGGCTTCGGATACGACAAGATCAACACCGCCTATTATCTCGGCGCGGCTTACAAATTGCCCGGCGGCGGACCCGCGCTGGCCATGAAAACCGTCGAGCAATTCCTGGGCGTGCCGGTGCATTATTACGGCCAGATTGATTTCGTCGCCTTCGAGGACCTGATCAACAAGATCGGCGGGATTGATGTGTATGTCAAAGAGAAGATGGTCCTTGACCCGATTGGTTCGGGCACCGACAAGGCCGTGCTGACGCCCGGCTGGCGTCATTTGAACGGCTGGAAGACTCTGGCCTACGTCCGCAGCCGCAAGACTTCCGGCGGCGATGTGGATCGAGCGGAACGGCAGCAACAAGTCATCTTTGCCATCCGCGACAAGGTGCTTGCCCCCGAGAACTTCCCCACCATGGTCGCCAATGCCCAACAGTTGTACTGGACGTTGTCCTACGGCATCCACACCAATCTCTCCTTCGAGGATGCCATGAGGTTATTCATCCTTGCGCAGCAGGTGCCGCGTGAGAGCATCAAAACAGGCATCATTGATTACACCATGGTGAACCTGGATCAGACTCCGGACGGGTTGTCCATCTTCAAGCCCATTTCAGACAAGATCCGCGTCCTGCGCGACGAGATCTTCACCTCCACCGGCGCGGTCGGCCCGATGGCCAGCGGCGATCCGTTGGCCCTGGCCAAAGAGGACGCGGCGCGTATTCGCGTACTGAATGGCTCTGTCTCAGCCGGGCTGGGACAGAGCACAGCCAGTTTCCTTGCCTCGCAGGGATTGACCGTGACCGAATTGGGCAATGCCGATCGCGCCTATGACCGCACGACGATCGTTCTGTATTCGCCCAAGATGTACACGCTGGAGTATATGATTGCCCTGTTCGGCGTCAGTAGCGGGCATCAGATCATCATTAGTCCCGACGCCGCGGCGACGGTGGATGTGGAGATTCGCATCGGCAATGACTGGGTCAACAACACCATCATCCCGCCGGGATGACCCCTATGATCATGAAGGTTGACAGCCGCAGACCGGGTCTGCGGCTGTGTTTTTATGGCTGTTGGAATGTCAGGATGATTCCGCCGAGGAAGGTCACATTGCCCTCGCCGGAACAAAACGGCGCGCTCAGGTCGGTCACTGGTGAACCGCCGGAGGCCAATCGCACGGCGTAAATCACACCGGAGGTCATTTGGAAATCGGCATAGCCGTTGCCCAGGTCGGGCTTGAGGCCGGTGAAGAAGTGTTCCTCGCCGCCATCCCAAGTGACGATGATCTCCATGCCGGGCAACTGGCGGCGGCGCGCGTCCAGCATGGTGATTTGCAACAATCCCTCCGGCAAGGTCGTATCACAAAGACTTTCCTGTTCGACGAGCACGAAGGGCGCGCCGAGTGTGGCGGTCAGTGTGTGGGTGGGGCGTTGCGTCGGCGTGTTGATAATCAGCGGCGTACGCGTGCTTTGCGGGATGGGCGCCGCGGTCGTTTCGGGGCCTGCGATTTCGGATGGGGCGGTTGTGTTCGTCTCGCTCGCGGATATGGCAACCGGCGTGCTCGTCGTGGGCCGACTTCCTTGAAGAGCGGACGCCAGTTGCGCCACCTGCTGGACCGTTTCGAATGGTTCGCCCGCCCCAAGCATTCGCTGTGCCTGTGCGCTCAGCGCCTGAACCGGGTCCGGGTCGCCGAGCAGGGCGAGGCGCGCCTGTGCCCGCGGCAGGTCGCGGGTGGAGGCGTAGGCGGCCGCGATGGCGGCGCGGTAGTCGTCCTTGAAATCGGCGCGCAGGGCAGCGGGGACCGAGTCCACCACGCGCGCCGGGGAGATGAGCCACGCGTAGACCAGTCCGAGCGCCAGACCGACGGTCAAAGGCAGGAGCCATTCTCCAAACAATCGTCTCATGGCGCGGGCGCTCCGGGCTGGTAGGTCCGCACGGCCTGAATCAGGTTCTCGAGCAGGGTCAGTTCATTTTGGCTGAATCCGTTCTCCCGTCCGAATTGAAGCGCCGGCGCGGCGATCTCGGCCGGCGGCTGGCTTCCGAAGATCGCGAGGCGGCGTGCGGCCAGTTCGATGTCGCCCTCGTTTTGATAGGCTTCCGCGACCATGAGCACATAGTCGGCGCGATAGTCGGCGCGTAGTGTGTCGGGAGTTAAGTCCAGGTATTGAATCGGATCAATGACCCAGCCATAAAGAAGCCCGAGGCCGATTCCAATGGCGAGTGCGAGGAGAATGTTGACCCAGCGAGGCATAAGGTTATTTTGCCACAGGTGCGAAGGGATGGGAGGGGAGAAATATCCGGGCAGGCTGACGGCGGCGCCCGGAGACGCGTGCGTACCGTTGCTGTCTTTCGACCCTGGCGGGGTTGGCATGGTTCCGCCGCGCCGGGCCTGCCCGGACGCCGGCTAGCATACCTGATGTGATGGGCTGTGTCAACTATTCACACGGGCGGGTGTAAAATAGTGCCATTCATCAATATCCTGGGAAAAGTATTCATGACCAATTCCACTTTGCGAGTGATCCCGTCCGCCTTGCGCGAATCGAACGTCATCAAGTTGAAATCGCATTTGATGAGCATGGTTCTGCCTGCGTTGCAGAAACTGCCCGTCTCCCAGCAGAACCGCCGCGTGGTGCGCGAGATGTTGGAATCTGCGCTGGGACAGGTGAAGGCTGCGATTCCAGCGAATGTACGCCAGCAGGTGTTGGACAGCGCTCTGGCCGACATCGTCGGTTATGGCCCGTTGGAGCTGCTATTATCCGATGGGGATATCAGCGAGATCATGGTCAACGGGCCGAAACTGATCTTTGTGGAGCGCGGTGGGGAATTGCTGGAAACAGACGTGGAATTCGAGGACAACGAGCACGTCCTGCGCATCATTGACCGTATGCTCAGTCCGCTTGGCCGCCGCGTGGATTACGATAATCCCACCGCGGACGCGCGCCTGCCCGACGGTTCGCGCGTGAACGTGGCCATCCCGCCCGTTGCGGTGGACGGGCCGTACATCTCGATTCGCAAGTTCCTCGCGACCAAGATGAATATGGACGACCTGCTGGCATTCGAGTCGCTCACGCCGTACATGGTCACATTTCTGGAGGCGTGTGTGCGGGCGCGCCTGAATATTTTGATCACAGGCAATACCAGTTCGGGCAAGACCACTCTGTTGAATATCCTCTCGAGTTTTATTCCCAATCACGAGCGCATCATTACCATCGAGGACGCGGTGGAGTTGAATCTCAAACAGCGTCACGTGGTGCGCATGGAGACCAAACTGCCGGGCGTGGACGGCATCGGCGCGGTCACGGTGCGCGACCTGGTGCGAAATGCTCTGCGTATGCGGCCCGACCGTCTTGTGGTGGGGGAGGTGCGCGGCGGCGAAGCCTTGGATATGTTGCAGGCCATGAACACCGGTCACAGCGGTTCGATCACCACGCTCCACGCCAACTCGCCGCGCGACGCCATTGCGCGCATCGAGACCATGTCCATGATGGCCGGGCTGGACTTGCCTATCATTGCCATTCGCAGGCAGATCTCTTCGGCCATCAATCTCATCGTCCACCAGACGCGCCTGCAGGACGGTTCGCGTAAGACCACCCAGATCACCGAGGTGGGCGGCATGGAAGGCGACGTGGTCGTGCTGACCGACATCTTCAAGTTTGAGCAGACCGGCATCGGCGAGGGAGGCAAAGTCCTCGGCCAGCTCAAGCCGACTGGCATCCGTCCCCTTTTCAGCCCGAAATTGGAAGTGGCGGGCTTCAAACTGGGCGGGGAAATCTTCGGCGCGGGAATGTGACCATTTTGCCAGTAAGCCCCTTACTGATTTCCTTCTCGTGATATAATTTTCCCGAGCAAGCAAGAGACTTAACCACTCGGAGGTATATCCTATGGAAATCACCACCAAAGAGTTCAAGCATTGCAACGTGGTCTCGATCAAAGGGCGGGTGGATAGTTCCACCGCTCCGCAGTTCAGTCAGGCGCTGGAGGCGATGAACAAGGACGGGCAATATAAGCTCGTGATTGACATGGCTGGCGTCGAGTATATGTCCAGCGCGGGATTCCGCGCCCTGCTGGCCGCCCAGCGCGCCTGCAAGCGTTACAATCGCGGTGAGGTTGTGCTTGCTTCCGTGCCCAGTCGCATCAAGGAAGCGCTGGAACTGGCCGGTTTCACCGAATTGTTCAAGACCTTCGACGATTCGTTGTCTGCCGTCGGTCATTTTTAATTCGAGAATCTTCATCGCATGATTGGGGAGGCCGCCTCCAACCGCTTGTGAGGCGGCCTTTGATTGCCCTCCTCTGTCCATGACCAGCACGCGCAAAGCCACCTACACATCCGATTTCGCCAACCTGGAAAGCATCCGCGATCTCGTGGCGCAAGCCGCCCGCGAGGCGGCCATGGATGATATGGAAATCTATCACGTCCAGTTGGCTGCGGACGAGGCTGCCTCGAACATCATTGAGCATGCCTACGAAGGCCGCGCGGATGGCGAATTCGAGATCGAGTGTGAAGTGGATGGAAACCAGGTTACGGTTATCTTTCACGATCATGGCAAGGTGTTCGACATTACCAAGGTGCGCAAGCCGAATGTGAAGGGCAAACTATCCGAGCGCGAGATCGGGGGATTGGGAGTCTATCTGATCCAGAAACTCATGGACGAAGTCTATTTTGAATCGTCGGCCGAATCTGGTAATACACTTACGATGGTGAAGCGCGGCAAGAGGGGATCATGAGCGCGGCTGTCCGTTCTCCCGATTCGTCCGAATGGCGCAAGCTGGCCGGGCTGGGGGAACAACTCGTCAGCGCCACATCGCTTTCCGCACAACATGACCGCATTTTGAATATGGCCAGCCGCCTCGTGGATGGCAAGGTGGACTTGTGGCTGGACGAAGGCCTCTTCCGCCTGCCGGGCTGGGACGAAGCGCCGCTGTTTCCTGCGCAACCACCCCTCGACGGGCTGCGGGAGGCCGTTAAAAAAGGCCGCACCTGCGTCCGCCGCGCCAAATCCAAATCCACATCGCCGCCGTGGGTGGCGCTGCCCATCGAAGACCAGGGATTCATCCTTGGGGCGTTGCAGGTGACTCGTCCGGCTGGAACCGAGTTCAGTCCCGCCGAATTGGATTTGCTCGAGGGCCTCGTCAGCATTGCGGCGGTCGGTTTGTACGCGTCGCATCGCGTCGCGGTCGAACGCTTCCGTCTGGGGCAGTTGAATCTCGTCCGCCAGGTCACCTCGGAGATTGCGAACGTGCTCGATCTGGACGAATTGGCGCGTCGCGTCACCGGGTTAATTCAGGAAACTTTTCATTACTATTACGTCGCCATTTTTACGCTCAAGCCCGGTTACACAAAACTGCGCTTCAGGGCCAGCGCCTCGGCGCGGCGCAAGGGACGCAGGAAGGCGTCGATTCCCCTGGAGGTGGAAGTGGGACAGGGGCTGATCGGCGAGGCCGCGCAGACGGGCGAGCGGATTGCAGTCACTGATGTGCAGGCCGACCCGCGCTATCGCTTCATTGACAGCCTGCCCGAGACGCGCTCGGAGGTTGTCCTGCCGCTGAAGGTCGAAGACCGCATCATGGGTGTGCTGGATGTGCAAAGCGACCAATCTGCGGCTTTTCACCCAAACGATCTTCTCATTTTGGAAACGCTTGCCGATACGATTGCCCGCGCCGTGGAAGGCGCGCGCCTCTACAGCGACCTGCGCCGCCGCGCCAATCAACTGGCGCTCATCGCCGATATCAGTGACAGCGTCACCTCCACGCTCGACCTGACCCGATTGATGCGCGATGCGGCTGCATTGATTCACGTCAAGTTCGGATATCCCTTCGTGCACCTGTTCACCGTCCACCCCAATCGCCGCACGATTCAATACGAGGCGGGCAGCGGCACGCGCAGTAAAAAACTGGAAGGATATACCCTTCCGTTGGACGATCCGCAGGGCATTATTTCCTGGGTGGCGCGTAACGGTCAGGCGGTACTCGCCAACGATGTGACCCAAGACGAGCGCTATCGCCCGTCCCCGCTGCCGCCGAAGAATATTCGTTCGGAACTGTGCGTTCCATTGATCTTCAATGAACGCGTAGTGGGCGTGCTCGATATCCAAAGCGAACGCGTCAACGCGTTTGGCGAAGATGACCGCATGCTCTTCGAAGCCGTGGCGGATAACATCGCCGCCGCCATTCACAATGCCGACCTGTATCGTTCCGAACAGTGGCGGCGGCAGGTGGCGGACAGCCTGCGCGAGGTAGCGGGACTGCTTTCCGCCAACGTCGGCGTGGAAGAGGTGCTCGATTCCATTTTGACCGAACTGGAACGCAACCTGCCGAGCGAGGTGGCCGCCGTCTGGCTGTTGGACGAAGGCGAACTGTACCCCGCCGCGGTGCACGGCTGCTGTGATCTTTCCGAATTGGAGGAAGCCCGCAACGCCTCGGCGGATGCCGCCGTCAGCATGCTCAGTTCACTCTTGTCGAAGACCCCTGTCATCCGAAAATCAACCGACCCGATGGGACCGGCGGGTCTGGCGGGAGGGTTTCCACAAGACTATTCTGCCATTGCCGTGCCTCTGCGCGTAGGCGACCAGCCGGTCGGTGTGCTCACCCTCGCACATTCCATGCCGGGGCGTTACGGCCACGAAGCGCAGGCCATGACGACCACCTTCGCCAGTTACGCCGCCGTCGCCATCGAAAACGCGCGGTTATATGATGAGGCCCAGGAACAGGCCTATGCCTCGGCCGCCTTATTGCAGGTGGCACAGGCCGTCGTCAGCCTGAACGACCTCGACGAGATCCTCGGCATGATCATCCGCATCATGCCCATCCTGGTGGGAGTCCAGCGCGCCGCGCTCTATCTCTGGCAGCATGAGATATTCCATGCCGTGGATGAATATGGTTTCGATGAAGAGGCGGAAGAGGCGTTGATTCGCCGCGATTTCAAGCGCGGCGAATTTCCTCTACTGGACTCGGCTTGCAACAACCTGCGTATGGCAATCGCACCGCTGCGTCCAAAGGATGCCCCCGCCCGCTGGCCGCGCCTCGCCTCCCCCGCGGATGAGGAACTGGATTCCGTTTTACGGGGCGACCAGGCCCTGTTGATGGCGGTCCCGCTTGCAATCAAGAACGATATCTACGGCATTATGCTGGTCGAAGAAGCCCCCGGCGGACGCCGCTTCCGCGCCCGCCGCCTCGAGATCATCAATGGCATTGCCCAGCAGGCCGCGCTGGCCATCCAGAACGACCTGCTTCAAAAAGAGATGTTCGTGAGCGAGCGTCTCGAGACCGAAGTGCAGCTCGCCCGCCAGATCCAGCAGACGTTCATCCCTGAAACTCTCCCCAGTCATCCCGAATGGGAACTGGCGGCGCGCTGGCGGACGGCGCGGCAGGTCGGCGGCGATTTTTATGACGTGTTCGAATTGCCCGATCAGCGCTTCGGCCTGTTCATCGCGGATGTGTCCGATAAGGGAATGCCCGCGGCCTTGTTCATGGCGCTGACGCGTACTCTCGTCCACGCCGCCGTGGTCGAGACGACCTCGCCCGCCGCGGCTTTGCGCCGTGTCAACGACCTGTTGGTTCCCGACACGCGCCAAGGCATGTTCGTCACTGCGGTCTATGCGGTGCTCGATCTCAAGACGGGCGAATTGACGTATGCCAACGCAGGTCACAATCCGCCCCTCTGGGTGAGAAAAGATACGGTCGAGAAATTGACCCGCACCGGGGTCGCACTCGGCGCGGCGGAGGAAGCGCGCATGGATGAACGCGTCATCCATCTCGAAGTTGGCGACAGTCTGTTCTTCTACACGGATGGTCTCACTGAGGCCTTCAATCCAGAAGATGACATGTTCGGCGAGGAGCGCCTGTTGCGCGTCCTCGGCTGGGAAACTGCCGCCTCCGCCGAGTCCATGCTGGGCGCGGTCGAATCCGCCCTCGACGATTTCGTGGGCGATTTCCCCGCCTCCGACGATTTGACCATGCTGGCCGTGCGGCGTGTTTCTGCCCGGTAGCGGAATTTACAGGCATTTTACATCCCTGCCATATTCCCTTAACTTGCACCACCTACAATCACAGCATCACAACCAAGGAGGTTGACCGATGAATAAGATCGTGATGCTGTTCCAAAAGACCCTGCTCGTGGCGCTTGCCGCCGCGCTAACCCTGGCGGCTGTCCCCGCCTCGACCGTTTTCGCGGCCGGCGCGCAGGATCCGACCACACCGCCCGGCGGACAGGTATCCAACCAGCGCCTCGAGCAGGCGTGGGCACGTGCCCGGGGGCGCTATGAGCGGATCGGCTCGTTCCTCGACCGCTCGGATGAGATGATCGCGCGGGCCGAGGAAATTCTCGCCAAACTCGAAGCGCAGGGCAGGGATACGTCCGCGCTGGAAACGGCCCTGGCGAATTTCGAGACCGCGTTAGAAAAGGTCAAGCCGATCCATGAAAGCGCCGGCGCGATCATCGCCGCGCACGCAGGCTTCGACGAGAATGGCAAGGTGACCGACGCCGCGCAGGCCCAGCAGACTCTGAAGGATCTGCACGCCAAGTTCCAGGAGGCCAAAGAGGCAATGGGCGGTGCAGGGAGAGCCTTGCGCGAGGCCATCCGGGCCTTCCGCGACGCCAACCGCCCTCCGCAATCCTCATCGGATGCCAGCGGATAACGGTCTGCCAATCCCATCAATTTGCAGTCGGCAGTCACGATCATGATGACTGCCGACTTGCGTGAACTGCCGCCCTTTGCCTTTCCGCGCACTTCGCTTAGAATCGTGAGAAACATTCCGGAAAAGCGAGGCGCCATGTTTACGTCAGAAGGCAAGAAACTGATTTACACTGAAAATGCTCCCAAAGCCATCGGCCCGTACTCGCAGGCCGTGCAGATCGAGGGCCTGGTCTTCACGGCGGGACAGGTTGGCCTCGACCCGGTTACAATGGAGGTCGTCGCGGGCGGCATCGAGGCCCAGACCCGCCAAGTACTCACCAATCTCACCCGTGTGCTGGAGGCGGCCGACTCCGGCCTGAATTACGTGGTCAAGACAACGGTTTTCCTCCAGTCCATGAGTGACTTCGCCGCCATGAATGCCGTCTATGGTGAATTCTTTTCTGAGAACCCGCCTGCCCGCAGCACAGTCGCGGTGGCGGCTCTGCCGAAAGGGGCATTGGTGGAGATCGAAGCCGTGGCCCTAGTGGCTCCCGCCCGCGGAGATTGACCCACCCCGGAAATGTCCAACGAACTCGTCCTCATTGTGGACGACGAAGCCTCCATTGTTCAACTCGCGCAAATGTACCTCGAGCGTGAGGGTTTTCGCGTCCGTTCGGCCGCGAACGGGGAAAAGGCCCTCGAAGAGGTGACACGCGTGCGTCCCGCGTTGATCGTGCTGGACGTGATGCTGCCGGGCCTGGACGGCTTCGAGGTCTGCCGCCGCCTGCGGGCGAAAAACGACCCCGTCTCGATCATCATGCTGACAGCCCGTGATGAGGATGTGGATAAGATTTTGGGCCTGGAACTTGGGGCGGACGATTATCTGACCAAACCGTTCAACCCGCGCGAACTGGTGGCGCGCGTGAAGGCTATCCTGCGCCGCGGGGAACGGACCTCTCGGCCCGATTCGGCGCTCATCCTTCTCGGCGACCTGACCATTGATCCTGCCAGCCGCGAGGCCCGCGTTTCGGATCGCCTGCTCGATTTGCGAACCCAGGAATTTGAACTCCTGCTCACTTTGGCCGAACAGCGTGGCCGCGTCCTGACCCGCGAACAACTGCTCCAGCAGGCCTGGGGCTTCGACTTCTATGGCCAGACCCGCACCGTGGATGTTCATATCGCGCACCTTCGCAAAAAATTGGAAGATAGCGCAGTGCGCATCGAAACGGTGACAGGGGTGGGGTATAAACTTATTGCTCCATCGCCTCGCGAAGATGGGTAAGGCATGTTCTCCTCGCTTCGTTCCCGTCTCTGGTTGAGTTACGCCCTGCTCATCGTCACGGCCCTTGGGGTCGTGGCGTTTGTGTTGGTATTCTTTCTGATTCGTAATCCATTCCTGTACAGGCAAACGCTCGAACGGGTGAGGGCGGCCGAGACGCTGTTATTAAACAGCCCCGTTGATTTCCTCGGTTCCGACAACCGTGACGAGTTGACGCGTGCCGCCAGATTGTTCGATGTGCGCGTGGTCGTTTTCGGCGCGGACGGCGGCGTGCTGACGGATACGCGCCCGTCTGCCGCGGCCCTGCCTCTGCCGCGTGAGATCATTTTGTCGCGTTCCGTCCCCACGGTTCGGGACTCGGCTGGTTCATTGTGGGTGTATTCGCTCAGCGACCTGCCGGGCGGCGAGAAATTGCTGGTCGCCGCGCCGCGGCCGAAGATCGTGGGTTTGGCGTTGCTCCGGGACGAACTGCTCGCCCCGTTCATTCAGGGCGGGTTGATCGCCCTGCTTCTGTCCCTGCTGGCGGCGTTCCTCATCTCGCGCTGGGTGGCCGATCCGTTGCAGGAAATGCTGGCCGCGGCGCGGCGCATGCCGTCGCAGGAGATGCGGCCGCTAGAAGCGCGCGGCCCGCGCGAGGTCCAGGAAGTGATGCGGGCGTTCAACGCCATGATGGCGCGCGTGCAGTCCAGCCAGGAGTCCCAACGGGAGTTCGTCGCCAATGTCTCACACGAATTGAAAACGCCGCTTACTTCGGTGCAGGGATTCGCTCAGGCCATCTTGGACGGCGCGGCCGATACATCCGAGGCGCGCCGGCACGCGGCGGAGGTCATTTACAACGAAGCGGGGAGGATGCACCGCCTGGTACTCGACCTGCTCGATCTGGCGCGGCTGGAGGCGGGTACAGCCGATTTGAAGATGGGTGCTGTGGAGATGTCGGCTTTGTTGAATGGAATTGCCGAGAAGTTCGCTCCTCTTGCCGGGCGGGTGGGCATACGTTTGGTGGTACAGGCAGGCAGCCTGCCGGTCATGATGGGTGATGGTGACCGCCTGGCGCAGGTGTTTACCAACCTGGTGGACAATGCCTTGAAATTCACGCCGCCCGGCGGCGCGGTGACATTGCAGGCGCGGCTGGCAGAGGGACAGATGGAATGCCAGGTGAGTGATACAGGGAAAGGCATAGCGACGGATGCCCTGCCACAAATCTTCAATCGTTTTTATCAGGCCGATTCTTCGCGAGCGCGCTCCGATCGGAGTGGGGCCGGGCTGGGGCTGGCAATCGCGCGCGAAATTATCGAGGCGCATGGTGGTAGAATTAGCGTCCGCAGTCAGGTGGGGCGGGGCTCGGTGTTCACGATACGCCTGCCGCTTGCACAGCCTGATTCGTCCACGCTGGCCGCTCGCAGGAAGTAAATCGCGTTTGCCGGCGTAACTGACAATCATGCCCAAAGTTTCGATCATCATCCCATGTTACAATGAACAGCGGTTTATCGGCGCGGTGCTGGAGGCAATTTACACCCAGACCTTTCCCCGTGCCGAGATGGAAGTTGTGATCGCCGATTCTCATTCGACGGATTCCACCCGCAGCGTAATTGGGGACTTCCATCGCAATCACCCGGACTTGAACCTGGCTCTTGTGGAAAATGATGCCCGTGCCATCCCGTCCGCGCTCAATCGCGCCCTGGCGGCGGCGCGCGGCGAGATCATCGTCCGCATGGACGCGCACTCGACGCCCTATCCCGATTATGTCGAGAATTGTGTGCGCGCCCTCGATGAGGGTCGCGGCGCAAACGTGGGCGGCGTCTGGGAGATTCGTCCCGGCGGGCGCGGCTGGATGGCCGAGTCCATCGCGGCCGCGGCGGCGCATCCGCTTGGGGCCGGGGATGCAGGCTATCGTCTGAACGACGCGGCGGGGCCGAAGGATACAGTGCCGTTCGGCGCGTTCCATCGTTCGCTGGTCGAGAGGATCGGCGGGTTTGACGAGTCTCTGCTGACGAATGAGGACTATGAGTTCAACGTCCGCGTGCGCGCCTCGGGCGGAGTGGTCTGGCTGGATCCGTCCATCCGCTCGGTGTATTACGCGCGCGCTTCGCTGGGAGCGTTGGCGCGGCAATACTGGCGCTACGGCTACTGGAAATGGCGGATGCTGAAGCGTTATCCGTCCACGCTGAGATGGCGGCAGGCGCTCCCGCCGCTGTTCGTTGCAAGTGTTCTCGCGTTGACGGCATTTTCTTTATTTGACATCGTACGAGTTGTCCTGCTTCTTGAACTTGGTGCGTATCTGCTCGTTTTGCTGACGGCCGGGGTGATGGCCGCGGCGCGCCAGAGGAAGCTGGCTCTGGCCTTGGGATTGCCGCTCGCGATTTTTACCATGCACGCGGCATGGGGGGGTGGCTTTCTCTGGAGCCTGATCACCTCTTTTCGGAAATAATGAATGGCTGATATTCCAACCCGGCCGGCGGGCCTTCGACTTCGACCCAGTGAGCATCGCACCCTGCTCCTCATCGGCGACCTGATTGCCTCGATCCTGGCGCTTGTGGGGGCGGTGTATTCGTGGTTAGGTTACTCCTGGTACAGCCTGATTGCCAGTGGGGTATCGCCCGAAAAGGCCTTGAAGTTTTTCCCCAATCTCAAGATTCCCTTTTGGTTCTACTTGATGCCAATTATCTGGCTAATGCTGTTGGTCGAACTTTACGATCCGCACAACGCCTCCAGCCGCCGAAGGACCCTGCGCGGCGTGGCGGTTGCCGCCTTTGTGGGCATCGTGGCGTACTCGCTGGTCTTTATCACGAATCGAGAGCCGACTTCCCTGCCGCGCATCGGCGTGGGTTCCTTCCTCCTGCTGGCCTCGCTATTGACCCTGATGTGGCGTTTTATCTATATCCGGCTCTACAAAACCACCGGGATGACGCGTCGCGTGCTGGTGGTCGGCGCGGGCAAGGCGGGGAAAACACTGGTTCAAGTATACAAAAAACTCGGCACGCCTCCGTTTCGTCTCGTCGGCTTTGTGGACGACGACCAGAACAAGATTGGGAAAGTGGTGGAGGATTTCCCGGTGCTGGGAGCCAGCAATGACCTGATGAGGATTGTGGATAGCGCCAGAATATCGGATGTGGTCGTGGCCATTATGGGCGAAATGCGCGGGAGTACGTTCCAGGCCATCCTGGATATCCAGGAAAGCGGCGTCGAGGTGACGCGCATGCCGACCGTCTACGAGGAGATGATTGGGCGTGTGCCCATCCATCACCTCGAATCAGACTGGATCATCCGATCCTTTGTGGACGAAGCCCGCGCCAATGGCTTCTATGAACTTGGCAAACGCTTTCTCGATATTCTGGGCGGGGCACTGTTTGGTGTTTTGTTTCTGCTGGCCTTCCCGATAATCGCCTTGGCCACGCTGATTGACAGTGGTCTGCCGATTCTTTACACACAGAAACGTCTCGGCAAAAGCGGACGCGAATTCCGCATTTATAAGTTCCGCACCATGCGGCAGAACGCCGAGGCCGACGGTCAGGCCCGTCTTGCCGTTGTGAACGATCCGCGCATCACGCGCGTGGGGAACTTCCTTCGCAAAACCCGCCTCGATGAACTTCCCCAATTCATCAACATTCTGCGCGGCGATATGAGTCTGGTCGGGCCGCGTGCCGAGCGCCGCGAGTTAGTGGAAGGATTCCAGAAGAAGATTCCCTTTTATCGCGCCCGCCTCCTTGTTCGGCCCGGCCTGACCGGCTGGGCGCAGATCAATTACGGTTATGCCGCCACGGTGGAGGATACCG
This sequence comes from Anaerolineales bacterium, assembly GCA_034435275.1. Classification (GTDB taxonomy): domain Bacteria; phylum Chloroflexota; class Anaerolineae; order Anaerolineales; family Villigracilaceae; genus JBFMCC01. The sequence continues at coordinate 28,053 of DAOTXP010000144.1, forward strand.
TCGTCAAACTGGAATATGATCTCTATTACATAAAGCATCGCAACCTGTCCATGGATTTTTCCATCCTGTTGCGCACGGTTGGCACGGTCCTGCGAAGCCGCGGAAGATGAGCATGGGCCGATATCTAGTCACGGGCGGGGCGGGTTTCATCGGCTCGCACATCGTCCGCACTCTGCTGGATCAGGGCGCGTCCGTTCGCGTGTTGGACAACTTCTCGACCGGCAAGCGCGAGAATCTGGATGGATTGACAGGGAACCTCGAGGTTCTCGAAGGCGACCTGCGCGACGCGTCGCGCGTGACCGAGGCGGTGCGCGGCGTCGAGGTCGTTTTCCACGAAGCAGCCTTTGTCTCCGTGCCCCAGTCGATGCAGGAACCTTCCGCCTGCTTCGATGTCAACGTGACGGGTACGGTTGCCCTGTTCGAGGCCGCGCGCAGGACGGGAGTCCGCCGCGTGGTGCTCGCCTCCAGCGCGGCTGTCTATGGTGATTCGGACGCCCTGCCTCTCGTCGAGGAAACTCCATTGCGTCCGTTTTCGCCCTACGCCGCTTCCAAGCGCGTGGACGAGATCTACGCCCATCTCTACACCGCCTCCTTTGACTTGGAAGTGGCCGCATTACGCTACTTCAACGTTTATGGCCCGCGCCAGCGGCCCGACTCGATGTACGCCGCGGCCGTGCCCATTTTCATCCGCCGATTGCTGGACGGCCAGCCCGTCACAATTTTCGGCGATGGCGGCCAGACGCGCGACTTGATCAACGTGCGCGATGTGGTGCGCGCCAACCTGATCGCCGCCGAACATCCCGCCGCGCCCGGCCAGATCTTCAACATCTGCACCGGGCAGGAGACGAGAATCACCGACCTGGTTGAAATTTTGCAAAACCTGTTCCCATCCGCGCCGGCGCCCGTGTTCGATGCGCCGCGCCCCGGCGATATTTACCGCTCGATCGGCTCTCCGCAAAAGGCCGCCGACTTGATTGGTTTTCGCGCCGAGGTCTCGCTGGCGGACGGTTTGAAGGAGGCGGTCAAGTGGATGCAGAAGAAATAGCCTCTGGAAGGTTTGATTGAGCCCCGATGTTATCCAATAAAGCCCGTCCTCAAATCCGTAATCGCTTCGTCCTGCTCGGCGACCTGGTCCTGATCGTCATCTCCGTGCTGGGCAGTTTTTTCCTGCGGCTGGATGTGAGCGAGGTCTCGTTCTATTTTCCCGCCATGTTCATCATGTCCGTGGTGGCATTGTTGGTCAAAGTGACGGTCTTTTATTTCTTCGGGCTGTATCGCCGTCTGTGGATCTATGCCAGCACCAGCGAATTAAAACTGATCGCCGCCGCCGTGACGACCGGCTCGGTTCTGACCAGCGCTGTCATGAGCGTCATCCTGTTGGTGGCGAACAGCGAGAAAGTCACGCTGGGTATGCCGCGTTCGGCGCTGGGCATTGACTGGCTTCTGTCATTGGTGCTCATCGGCGGGTCGCGCTTTGCCTTGCGCATCCTGGCCGAACAAGCGGGCGGATTGCGTGGCGTAAAAAGCAGGCACACCGTCATCATCGGCGCGGGGGACGCGGGCGCGCTGGTGGTGCGAGAGCTCCAGAGATCCTCGCAACTCAACCTGATTCCCATCGGCTTCCTCGATGACGACCCCGCCAAACAGCGGCACGAAATTTACGGCGTGCGCGTCATCGGCAGGATTGCAGACCTGTCCGCCGTGCTTGACGCGCGCCGCGTGGATGAGGTGATTATCGCCATCCCGTCCGCGCCGGGGAGCGTAGTGCGCCGTGTCACGGACGTTTGCCGTCAGAAGGGCATTCCCTCCCGCACCATGCCCGGCATCTACGAACTGCTTGGCGGCAAGGTCAGCGTCAGCCGATTGCGCGAAGTGGACATCACCGACCTCCTGCGCCGCGACCCGGTGCGCGTCAACGACGAGATCGTCGGGCAGGCGCTCGAGAACAAGCGCGTGCTGGTTACCGGCGCGGGCGGCTCGATTGGCCGCGAGTTGTGCCGCCAGATCGCGCGGCGCGGGCCCGCTCAACTCGTGCTTCTTGGGCACGGCGAGAACAGCATCTTCGAGATCTTCCTCGAGCTGCGCGAAGACTATCCCGCTCTCAGCCTTTTACCTGTCATTGCGGATGTGCGCGACCGAGAACGCATGGCCTCGGTCTTCGCCGCACATCAGCCGCAGGTCGTCTTCCACGCCGCCGCGCACAAACACGTCCCGTTGATGGAGGCGAACGCCGTCGAGGCGGTGACCAATAACGTAGTCGGCACCCAAGTCATGGTCGAGGCGGCCGCGGCGGGCAACGTCGAACGCTTCGTCCTGATCTCCACGGACAAGGCTGTCCAGCCCGCGAGCGTGTACGGCGCGACCAAGCGTCTCGCCGAAATGCTTGTACTCGACGCGGCGCGCGCGGCCAGTCTGCCGTTCAGCGTCGTGCGTTTCGGCAACGTGCTTGGGAGCCGCGGCTCCATCATCCCGCTCTTCAAGGCGCAGATCGCGCGCGGCGGTCCGCTCACCATCACGCATCCCGACATGCGCCGCTTTTTCATGACTATCCCCGAGGCCGTATATCTCGTGTTGCAGGCGGCCTCGATGGGGCGGGGCGGCGAGACTTTCGTTCTCAATATGGGTGAGCCGATCCGTATCCTCGACCTGGCCAAGGACCTGATTCGCCTCTCCGGCCTCGAGCCTGGCCGCGACATCGAGATTGTATTTACGGGGACTCGTCCCGGCGAAAAACTGACCGAGGAACTCTGGGACGCCGGGACTCCGCTGGAGCGCACGCCTCATCCCGACATCTTCCGCCTCGCCTCTGCCGAGACGTTGGGCGGGCGCGCGCTTCGAGAAGCCGTGGACTCGCTTCAGGCCGCCTGCCATCGCGCCGACGCTGAGGGCATCTTCCGAACTCTGAACGAGTCGGTGCCCGGCGCTTCGATTCGCGAACCCGAGATGCCCTCCATGCTCGATACCGCCTCGCTGATCTAGCCATGCCCGAAGTCTCTCTTGCTGAATGGCAATCGTTTGTCGAGGCGCACCCCGACTTGCATCTATTACAGACCGCGGAATGGGGTGAATTGAAGTCCGCGTTTGGGTGGGACGCGGTTCGGATTCTCTCTGGTGATGTCGGCCTCCAAATCCTCTTTCGCAGATTGCCTTTGGGCTTCTCGATTGCCTATGCTCCGAAACCGATGTCAGGTTTTGAACGACTTTCAAGCGAGATTGATCTGATCTGTCGCCGAAAACGGGCAATCTTCCTGAAGGTTGAACCTCACACCTGGGAAGGCGAACCTTCAACTTTCAACCCTTCGACGTTGCTCAGGGCGGGCCTTCAACCTTCAATTCGCAGTCCCCACAATATCCAGCCTCCTCGCACCATCATCGTGGACCTTCGCGGAACGGAGGAGGAAATCCTGGCGCGCATGAAACAGAAGACGCGCTACAACATCCGCCTCGCCGAGAAAAAAGGCGTCACCGTCCGCGCCTGGGACGATATCCCCGCGTTTCACAGGATGATGCTGGTTACGGGCGGACGCGACAACTTCGGCGTTCACTCGCTCGAATATTATCGCCGTGCTTATGAACTGTTTCACTCGACGGGCATGTGTGAATTGCTGGTCGCGGAATACGAAGGCAGGCCCCTCGCCGCGCTGATGGTCTTTGCCCGTGGACGGCGCGCCTGGTACGTCTACGGCGCGTCGAATGACGAAGAGCGGAATCGCATGCCGACCTATCTCCTGCAATGGGAGGCCATGCGCTGGGCGCGCTCCAAAGGCGCGGAAGAATACGATTTGTGGGGTGTCCCTGATGAAGATGAAGAAACACTGGAAGCCAATTTTGAATCCCGCCAGGACGGCCTATGGGGCGTCTATCGCTTCAAACGCGGCTTTGGCGGCGAGTTGAAGCGCGCGGTACAGGCACACGACAGAGTTTACATGCCGTGGCTGTATCGTTTATATTTGTGGCGTTATGGCGGCGTTACGGAGTGACGAAATCTACTTGCTTTGTTCGGATTTTTGCTCACCCTCTTCGACCTGCGCGCCGGGAGCAGTCCGTGGACCTAAGAAGGCCTGGAAAACTGCCCCGATGATGGGAGCAGCGACCACCGCGATGATCGCGGCGACCCACAGATTCAGGCCAAAGGCCCAGTACAGAATCAGCGCGATGACAACAGCCAGCCACATGCTTTGTCCCATGGTGAACCTCCTCAAGAAACGAAAAGCCCTCGCAATCAGTATAGCACGTTGAGACTACCCAATGCAATCTCCCTGGAATCAGATCGTCGCTTCTCTTCCCAACCCTCACTTCCTCCAAACCTACGAATGGGGACAGGTGAAGGCGAAATACGGCTGGACGCCTTTTTACGCGGTGTGGACGGAGGAGCAGTTTTCAGTAATCAGTGATCAGTCATCAGTGCCTGCTGATTGCGTCGCTGCCTGTCTTCTCCTCAAGCGCGCCATCCTCAATCGCGGATTCGCCGCGCGTCTCTCCGTGCTCTACACGCCAAAAGGACCTCTGCTCGATTGGTCGAACGGACGCCTCCGCCAACGCGTGCTGGATGACTTGCAATCCTTTGCAAAGAGCCAGGGCGCGATCTTCCTGAAACTCGATCCCGATGTTGTTTTGGGGACAGGCGTCCCAGGCTCGGAAGACGCGGTCGAAGATGCCAATGGACAGGCGGTCGCTTCCGAATTGAGGGGCAGGGGATGGGTCTTTTCCTCGGATCAAATCCAATTCAAGAATACGGTCCTGATTGACTTGTCTGCCACCGAAGACGAGATGCTGGCGCGCATGAAACAGAAGACGCGCTACAACGTCCGCCTCGCCGAGAAGAAGGGTGTTGTAGTGCGTGTAGGCAATATTGAAGATTTGCCGATGCTCTACAAGATGTATGCCGAAACTTCGGTCCGCGATGGCTTTGTCATTCGCGACGAAAATTATTATCGGTTCGTCTGGCAGACCTTCATGCAACCTTCCAACATGCCAACTTGCCAACCCCTAATTGCCGAAGTGGACGGTCAGCCTGTCGCCGCGCTGTTTCTCTTCATGTTCGCAGGCCGCGCCTATTACGTTTACGGGATGTCGCGCGAGGCGCACCGCGAGAAGATGCCAGCCTATCTTTTGCAGTGGGAGGCCATAAAGCGGGCGAAGGCCGCGGGTTGTACGGTCTATGATCTGTGGGGCGCGCCGGATAAATTTAACGAAAGTGATTCACTCTGGGGCGTCTATCGCTTCAAGGAGGGACTTGGCGGCCGCGTCGTCCGCACTCTCGGAGCGTGGGACGTTGCTCCGAACAAACTCTGGTACAAAATGTATGCCGAAGTCATGCCGCGCCTGCTGGACGTCATGCGTTCACGCGGTAAAGCGCGTACCCGTCGGGCTTTGGAGTAGAACGAATCATGAAAATATCCTCCCTCACTCTCACCCATCTCCGCATGCCTCTCGTCTCGCCGTTCGAAACTTCCTTTGGGCGCCAGAGCGAGCGCGACTGTATCCTCATCACCCTGCACGCCGACGGCCTAACCGGCTATGGCGAATGCGCGGCGGACCGCGATCCCGGCTATTCCTACGAGACCAGCGGCACGGCCTGGCACATCTTGAAAGATTTCGTCGCGCCTCTGATTTTGGGACAGGAGATTGCCGACGCGCTCGACTTCCAGCACTGCGTGGACGGAATCCGCGGGCACCACCTCGCCAAGGCGGGCGTCGAGATGGCCATCTGGGATCTGCTTGGCAAGCGCGAGGGAAAGTCCCTGCGCGAACTCTTCGGCGGCGCGCGGACGAAAGTTGAGGTGGGAGTCTCGGTTGGGTTGCAGGAGTCGCCCGAGGTCCTGGTGCGAACCGTGACCGATTACGTCGAGTCCGGCTACGCGCGTGTCAAGTTGAAGATCAAGCCGGGCCGCGACGCGGGCGACACCTCCGCCGTCCGCCGCGCTTTTCCCGGCCTGCGTTTGCAGGTGGATGCCAATTCGGCCTACTCGCTCGAATCGGCCGCGGCACTCGCACCGCTGGACGACATGAACTTACTGTTGATCGAACAGCCGCTTTTCGAGGATGACATTTGGGATCATCATAAACTGCAAAAGCAATTCCGCACGCCGATCTGCCTCGACGAAAGCATCGTCTCGCCGCGCCACGCGCGCTATGCGTTGGAAATGCAGGCCTGCCGAATCATCAACATCAAGGCGGGACGGCTGGGCGGATTGAGTCAGGCGCTGGCCGTCCATGAAATGTGCCGCGCCGCGGGCGTGCCCGTCTGGTGCGGCGGGATGCTCGAAACGGGCGTCGGCCGCGCCTCCAATCTGGCGCTGGCGGCGCTGCCCGGCTTCACCCTGCCGGGCGACATCTCCGCCTCGGATCGTTATTACGCCCTCGACATTACGAATGAGCGTTTTGTCCTTAACCCCGATAGTACAATTGACGTTCCCTCCGCGCCCGGGCTTGGCGTTACAATCAACCAGTCTGCTTTGCGACAGTTTACCGTCAACGAGATCAGCCTGAAGCCCGAATGATCCTCAAACCATATAACCGCTTTCTACTTTTCGTTTTCAGTTTTTTGTTTTTCTTCTCCGCCTGCCTGCCAACGCCGAATCTCTTCGGCGCGCCGACGCCCGCGCCTACCAGCGGGCCTCCCACTGTCACACTGCCTCCGCCCACCTCCTCGCCGGCGCCCACCTCCACGCCTCCACCGTTGACGCTGTGGATGAGCGAATCCCTGCCGCCCGTCCTGCGCGCTGAAGCCGAGGCGTGGGGACTTCCGCCCGCGCCGAGTCCCGATTCTGCGGCGCTGATCCTCGGCGTTTCCCTCCAGCCTCACTCCATCCACGCCCAGTGGGTTTATGTCCTCGTCGCGCCGTTCCCGACCGTGACCGACGGCGTGCCTCTGGATGAATTGAAACAGTTCTGGGCGGGCGTTCCCGCGGGACCCTTCGCCGGGCGGCCATTGTGGATGGCGGACTCCACCCTCGCCGCGTTCACCGCGCTGTGGGGTGCGCCTGCGCCGGGGTCCGTGCGCACCGCGCCCGCGGACGAACTGCTCGAGACCGCCTGGAATGATATGCCTTCCTGGGCCATCATCCCATTTGAAGAAATCGAGCCGCGCTGGAAGGTGCTGGCCGTGGATGGGCAGTCTCCCATTCGCAAGGATTTCGACGCGGCGGGCTATCCGTTACAGGTCATCTTCACGATCATACAAACACAGCCTTCCAACCTTCAACTCTTGACCTTCAACCTCACCCCCACCAACCGCGACTCGTCCAAACTCACCACCGTCTTGATGACCGGCGTGACCGCGCTGGTGCGCGCCACGGCTTATACGATGAACGTGAAGGGTGTGTTGTATCCGGGCGAAGCCATTCGTGACTGGATGCGCGAGGCCGATATTGCCCATATCAGCAACGAGATTCCCTTCTACGGGGGCTGTCCCAGCCCCGATCCCGGCCAGGACGCGCTGGTCTTTTGCAGCGACCCGCGCTACATTGATCTGCTGACCGACCTCGGCACCGACGTGGTGGAACTGACCGGCAATCACTTTGCGGATTACGGTCCACGCGCCATGTTCGAGACGCTGGCCCTCTATCGTGAAAAAGGGATTCCATATTACGGCGGCGGCGCGGACGTGGAGGACGCCCGAAAGCCGCTTCTGCTGGAGGTCAACGGGAACAAGATCGCCTTCATCGGCTGTAACAAACCCGATACCGGCGCGTTCCCTACAGCCACCGATACCCGCCCCGGCGCCGCAGGCTGTGACTTCGATTACATGACCGGGCAGATCGAATCTCTGCGCGGCCAGGGATATTTGCCCATTGTCACATTTCAGTATGTGGAAACCGATGTACCCCGGCCTTTCGATCAGCAAATGCAAGACTTCCGCTTGATGGCCGAAGCCGGCGCAGTCATCGTCAATGGCAGCCAGGCACACCTGCCGCAAGTGATGGAGTTCTACGAAGGCGCTTTCATCCATTATGGACTTGGAAACCTGTTCTTCGACCAGATGGGCCCGCCCGGCGCGGGCAGCCCCAAGCAACGCGAGTTCCTTGACCGCCATGTCTTTTATAATGGCCGTTATCTCGGCGTTGAACTACTCACGACCCTGCTCGAAGATTTTGCGCGCCCGCGCCCGATGACTCCCGAGGAGCGCGCCGCCCTCCTCGATTTCTACTTCTCCGAAAGCGACTGGACTTCCGCCCTCACGGCCTATCCCTCCAAACCCTGATTCCATGAAGCCTTCAACGCGTCTCCTCTTCGCCGCATTCTCTCTCCTGTGGCTGTTCTCTGCCTGTGCTCCGCCTGTTACACTAACCGAGACTCCCATATCGTCCGCCACGCCGACGATCACCCCCACCGCCGCGCCATGGACCTTGTGGCTGGGCGAGTCCCTGCCGCCCCCTCTGCGCGCCGAGGCCGAGACATGGAGGATTCCTCTTGCATCCAACGCCGCCTCCGCCGCGCTGACATTCGACGTTTCGCGATCCGCTGCGCCGCCATTCTCACAGTGGATTTACGCCCTCGTTGCGCCGTTCCCGACCGTGACCGACGGCGTGACTCTGGATGAATTGAAACAGTTCTGGGCGGGCGCTCCCGCGGGACCCTTTGCCGGGCGGCCGTTATGGATGGCAGACTCCACCCTCGCCGCGTTCCGCGCGTTGTGGGGCGAACCCGCCACGGGGTCCGTGCGGACCGCATCCGCGGATGAGCTGCTCGACGCGGCCTGGGGCGACATGCCCTCCTGGGCCATCATCCCATTTGAAGAGATTCAACCGCGCTGGAAAGTCTTGATGGTTGACGGTCAATCTCCCATTCACAAGGACTTCGATACGTCAACTTACCCTCTGCGAGCCACATTTGCTCTCACCCAGGTTCAACCTTTCAACTTTCAACCTGAAACTTTAAACTTGCCTGCCACCAACCGCGACCCCTCCAAACTCACCACCCTCATCCTGACCGGCGTCACCGCGCTGGTGCGCGGCACGGCATACATCATGGAGAAAAAGGGAATCACCTATCCCGCTCAGCATATCCGTGACCTGCTGCGCAGCGCGGACATCACCCATATCAGCAACGAGGTCCCGCTTTTCGACCTGTGCCCTTACCCGAATCCGAATTATCAGGGCTTTATCTTTTGCAGTGACACGCGCTATATCGAATTGTTCGAGGATGTGGGTGCGGACGTGATCGAACTGACCGGCGACCACTTCGATAATTACGGCTATCAGGCCATGCTGGATACCACTGCACTCTATCGCGAAAAAGGGATGTCCTATTACGGCGGCGGCGACAACGTGCAGGATGCGAAGAAACCACTATTGATCGAAAACAACGGCAACAAGATTGCCTTCATTGGCTGTAACTCGAAGCCCGACGAGTTCTATCCCAAGGCGACCGACGCGCGTCCCGGCCCCGCTCCCTGCGACCGCGCATTCATGATTGAACATATTCGCTCACTGACCGCCGAAGGCTACCTGGTCATTGCAACCTTTCAGCATTACGAGAACTATTCCGCATCGCCTAATGTCCTCGCGCCCGCCGACTTCCGTATGATGGCCGAGGCGGGCGCGGTCGTGGTCAGCGGTAGTCAGGCGCATTATCCGCAGAGCATGGAGTTCTACGATAACGACTCCTTTATCCATTACGGCCTCGGCAACCTGTTCTTCGACCAGATGTATTACAACCTGCCCGACGGTTCCGTGACCTTCAATACGCGCCTCGAATTTCTCGACCGCCACATCTTCTACGACGGACGTTATCTGGGCGTGGAACTCTTTACCAACGTGCTGGAGGACTTTGCCAGCCCGCGCCCGATGACCCCTGCCGAGCGCGCAGGGTTTCTCTCCGAATATTTTTATTACAGCGGCTGGATCGGCTTGACTCCCACCCCCGTGCCATCCCCCACACTGACCCTCACTCCGCTCGCCATCCCCACCTTTACAGGTACTCCGCAGTGGACGCCCCCGCCCACACCACAGCCAACCCTTACTCCTGAGCCATAATCAAAATACTCCCCTCTCCCTTCAAGGGAGAGGGGCCGGGGGTGAGGGTCGAAAACATTCAATCGAAATAAATATTCAAATCCGAGCAATCGAAGCGATTCCCGCAATTGGGACAAGTCACCTTGCAATTCTTCTCGCGCATCTCGCTCCCACAGCGGTCGCAGAGATAAACCTTCTGCTTCTGCGTGCCCTGCTCTTTCGAGTCTTTCGCTTTTTGTTTTTCGTTTTTCGCTTTACCTTCCTCGTTCATTTCTCCTCCCATTGCACAGGCTTCAACAGCGACAAGTCAAACTCGCTGAGACGCTGCGGCCCCAGCCGCTTGACCTCATCCATAACCTTGACCAAATCCTGCCGCAATCTTTCCACCTCCACACCGCGGCAGGTTTCGGGCCAGAGGCGCAGCCACTTCATGCATCGTCCATACACCTTGACCGCTCCCGCGTAATTCCCGCGCCTCACGTGCAAATACACCACTGCCGCCTGCAAGATGCCGCGATATAACCCGCGCACCGCGCCCGTCTCCTCGCGCCAGGCCAGTTCCAGCGCCTCGTGCGCCTCGAAATACTGTCCCTCGGCAAATAGTCGCAGTCCCTCCTCCGCCCGTAGGTGCAACGCATCCTCGCAATCACGCACATCTTCCATTTGGGTAGTATATCAGACTGGGCAAAAAATCTGGCTCATTAGGAATTGCCGTGACGCGCCCTACATCACGGCGATTCCCAGAGAACCAAAAATCTGTGTAAATCCGTGTAATCTGTGGCCGAAATCAAATTTAGCCGGGTGGTAAAATCCAATCATCATGCGTCCATTCTTCTCCAGCCGCGCCTGGGTATTCTTCCTCTCCCTGCTTGCCCTGCTCACCCTGCTGGCGCTGGCCGCCGAACTGCGCGACGTTCGCTTCCTGCCCGCCCAGCCTCTCTCCAGCGGCGAGACGCGGTCCATCCAAACCTCCGTCCAGGGACTGGTGGATGAACTCTCCGGCGAACAGTCCTGGAGACAGGTCGTTTTTTGGATTCTCGCTTTCTTCCTCCTGCTCTTCCTCTTTTCTCTTTTATCTCCCGAAGCGCGCAGGCGTGCCCTGCGCATGTTGATTCGTCTCGCGTTCTTCGCCGGGGCGGTCTATATCCTGATCAAAAACCGCACTCTGGCTGGCATTCTGGCGCCGTTCGGAGAGGGCTTTGGCGGCGACCCTCCGGCGGTCGAATCCACCGGCCTGCCGGCTGTGTTCACCCCGCCCGACATCCCCGACGGGTGGATGTACTGGATCAGTCTGGCAGTCCTGCTGGGATTGCTTGCCCTGGGATGGATTCTGGGCCGCCGGCTGCGCCCGCTTCTCTTTCGGACCCCGGAGCGGGTCCCGCTAAATGAACTGGCCGCGGCCGCCCGCGCCTCCCTCGACGACCTGTCCGCGGGCCGCGATGGGGATGACGCGATTCTGACCTGTTACTTCCGCATGAACGCGGCCGTCCGCCGCAAGCGCGGACTGCGCCGCGCCGACGACATGACGCCCGCCGAGTTTGCCGCGCGCCTCGAGCGCGCCGGCCTGCCCGCCGACCCGCTGCGGCGCTTGACGCGGCTGTTCGAGTCTGCACGATACGGCGCGCACCGCGCCACGACCCGCGAGACCGACGAGGCGGTCTCCTGCCTGACCGCCATCCTGCAATTCTGTGGGGAGGCGGGATGACTCGCCGCGGCTGGCTGATGCTGGGTGTGCTGGTCATTGTGGCCGTCATGGCCTTTGGCCTGCGCGATGTGATCGAGAGTCAGATCGTCGTGCCGCTGGCCTATCTGTGGTGGCTGGCTAACCTTCTTTACCATGCCTTCCCGCAACTGACCCTGTGGATCGTTCTTGTCGTTGGGGTGTTTTTGATTGCCGCCGGCAGTTTTACAACGGACAAAATTCGGCCGGCCGGCCGCGAGGAAAAAAAGAAAACCGTCAAAGGCCCGGTGGAGGACCTCGCCTTGTGGCTGGCCCGAACGCGATACGGAAACTATTTCAAATGGGTGGTGGCGCGGCGGCTGGGAATCCTGTCCCGCGAGATTCGGCTTCACAGGACGCGGCAGGCATTTCGTCCGGGCGAAGACGCGCCGGCCGGGGATTGGAATCCGCCTCGAGGGGTGGGCGCCTACCTCGAGTCCGGGCTGAACGGTTCGTTCGCCGATTATCCGCGTCCGCGCTGGCCGTGGCAGAGTCCCGAAAAGACGCCGCTGGATTTGAATCCCGAAGAGGCCGTCGAATTTTTGGAATCGGAATTGGAGACATCGCATGATCGCAGACATCCATGAAGTATCGTCGCTGGGTCAGAAGGTGATTGCAGAGGTGGAGCGTGCGGTGGTTGGGAAGCGCCCCCTGCTGGAAATGGTGATGGCCTCCGCGCTGGCGGGCGGACACGTGTTGCTGGAGGATTTCCCCGGCCTGGGCAAGACGCTGGTGGCGCGCAGTTTTGCCGCGGTGCTCGGGCTGGAATTCAAACGCATCCAGTTCACGCCCGATCTCCTGCCGGCCGACATCACCGGCGGTTATATTTTCAACCGCACGAAGAACAAATTCGAGTTGCGAAAAGGACCGATCTTCGCGAATATTATTCTCGCCGACGAGATCAACCGTGCTTCGCCCAAGACCCAGTCCGCGCTGCTGGAGGCGATGCAGGAGGGACAGGTGACGCTGGAGGGCGAGACCCTGCGCCTGCCCGAGCCGTTTCTGGTGCTGGCCACGCAGAACCCGATTGAATACGAAGGCACGTTCCCATTACCCGAGGCGCAGCTTGACCGCTTCATGCTCAAGGTGGCGGTCGGTTATCCGACGCTCGAGGAGGAGCGCGAGATTTTGCAACGCCGCCGTGAACGCAGACAGGATGAGGTGGCGCTCCGTAAAGTGACGAATGCGAAGCAGATTCTGGAAATGCGCGCCGTCGTCGAAGGCGTGCACGTGGACAGGGATTTGGAAAATTATATTGCCATGCTTGTCCATGCCACGCGCGAAGACCGCCGCGTGGCGGTCGGTTCCAGCCCGCGCGCCTCGCTGGCCTTTCTTAAGATGGCGCGCGCCCACGCCGCGTTGGAGGGCCGCGATTTCGTCCTGCCCGATGACGTGAAGCGTTTTGCCGTGCCCGTGTTCAGCCACCGCCTGATTCTTCAGCCCGAATATTGGATGTCGAGCCAGGTCAACGGTGAGGTCATCGCCGACGCGCTCCGCAAGACGCCTGTGCCGGTGATTCAGCATTAGCCGCGGACACTTGCACCTGGCGCAAGTGCAGGTGTTACGCTGATTTGCGCGGATTCAAATTAATCGCATTCAACTTTGTGTCCTTCGTGGCCTTTGTGTTTAAAACCGCATGACTCGTTCTCTCTTCCTCGGCCTGCTCGTTTACCTCCTGCTCTTGTGGGGATTGGCCTCTGCGCGCGGGGAACTGCTGGCCCTGGCCGCGCCTCTTGTGCTGTTCCTGTGGGTCGGTTTCTGGCGCGCCCCGCACGAGATAAAACTGGAAGTCCGAAGGACTCTAAGCGCAGAACGCGTCGCGCCCGGCGCGCCGGTGACTGTGACCCTGACGGTCACGAATCGCGGCGGGAACCTGGACGAACTTCTGCTCGAGGACGTTTTGCCTCCGCCTCTTTCCGTGACCGACGGATCGAACCGTCATCTGGTGCATTTGCCCGCCGATAAATCCGCCGCGTGGACGTACACCCTGAGCGGCCCGCGCGGCTATTATCCGCTGGCCGCAATACGCGTCGAGGGGCGCGACTTGTTCAATCTCCTGCGTCACGAGAAGACCATTCCCACCGAGGGACAGTTATTTATCCTGCCGCCGATGATGCGCCTGGGCCATGTCCCCATCCGCCCGCGGCGGACGCGTGTGTACGCGGGTTCGATCCCCGCGCGGGCGGGCGGTGCGGGCGTGGATTTCTTCGGTGTGCGCGAGTACCGCACTGGCGATTCGCCCCGCGCCATCAACTGGCACGTCAGCGCGCGCCATCCGCAGGGACTGTTCGCCAACGAATACGAGCAGGAGCGCGTCTCCGATGTCGGGATTGTTCTCGACGGCCGCGAACGCGCCAATCTCTTCGGCGGCGGGCGTTCCCTGTTCGAGCACTCGGTGGCCGCGGCCGCCGCGCTGGCGGATGCCTTCTTGAACCAGGGCAACCGCGTTGGCCTTCTGCTGTATTCAAATTATTTGCAATGGACTCTGCCCGGCTACGGCAAACTCCAGCGTGAGCGGATCTTGCACGCCCTGTCGCAGGCGCACGCCGGGCCGAGTCAGATTTTTGCCGACCTCGATCACATTCCCACTAAATTATTCTCAGCCCAGTCACAGATCGTGGTGGTCAGCCCGTTGACGACGGACGACCTCGAAGTGCTGATCCAACTGCGGGCACGCGGCTATCAGGTGATGGTTATCAGCCCGGACCCGGTCTCGTTCGAGGCGCGGTCCCTGCCGGTGCGGGAGGAGGTCGAATTGGCTGTGCGCGTCGTGCGGCTGGAACGGGATCTGCTCCTGCGGAAACTCCAACGCGCCGGTATCCGCGCCCTCGATTGGGATGTGGCGCAGCCGTTCGATCAAGCCATGCGGCACATGACGGGACGCTGGTTCCCTGGAGGGGCGCGGTGACAGCCACGCGCTTTGCATTATTCTTCTGCCTGCTTGGGGCGGTCTTAAGCCTCGCGTGGGGATATTTCGACGGCGGCCTCGAAGGATCGCTCCGCTGGTTGCTCGGCCTCGGTGTGCTGTGGGCCTTTGCGCTTATTCGGCGCTGGTCATGGTTCTCCGCCCTCGGGTTGTTCCTCTCGCTCGCGGCCGCCGCGGCAGGATTGTGGTTCGGGCTGGCGCCCGGCTGGATGCTGGCCGGCGTGCTCCTTGCCCTGCTCACGTGGGACCTGACCGATTTCGAGCGCCGCCTGCGCCTCGCGGCCGAAGACGACGATGTGACCGGGTTAGCGCGCATTCACCTCACGCGCCTCAGCCTCGTGGCTCTGATCGGCTTCGCGCTTGCCTCGATTGCCATGCTTGTCCGCCTGCAATTTTCGTTCGAGTGGGCCGCGCTGATGGCGCTGGTCACCGCGCTGGGACTCAGTCAACTCATCGGCTGGATGCGGCGCGGTCAAGGGTAGCCAGCCATTCGTCCGCTTGACGCGGCGACCTCAATCGAATCAATTGCAAATGGGAATGTTCGGGGAGTTCCAACAACTGAGGCGTCTCACGTTTCCTGCGCCAGTATGTCTTGAACAGCCAGTGATACAGCGACTCATCCGACCACAATTTGAAGTGCCACCATAATTTCTCGCGGTTGCCGTTCCACAATTCCTCGCCGGTCAGGCCGCGCCGAAATATGCGAACAGTCAGTCTCCAAAAGACGACTGGGAAGGAATAATCCAGCCAGACGACCGCCTCAGCGCGCGGCCAGATCAGGTCGCGCACAACGTGATAATTGCCCGCCACTACCCAGGACCCTGAACGGGTCGCTGTTTCGACGCGTTCGCGGAAGACCTCGAGCGGCGCGGGAGTCCAGTTTGGGTCCCAGTGCAGGGCATCCAGTTCCACGAAGTCGAGGCCGAAGCGCTCCGCGATCTGTTTTGCCAAAGTGGACTTGCCCGAGCTGGTCGTTCCTACAACGACCAGACGGTGAAAAGGAAATGCGTCGGTCATGGTCTAAATTATTTCCCGTTGGCAGATTGTAAATGAGAATGCGGCCGATTTGTGTTAGGATTCGGAAAATCTTCACAACTTTGAGACATCAATGTTCGATCTCCCCGATTCTGAAATCCTGCCTCTTTCCAAAGAACACGTTTTCTGGACCTGGTCAGCGCAGGCGAAGGTCAATCCCATTGCAGTGAAGCGCGCCGAGGGCGTGTATTTTTGGGATGTGGATGGAAAACGCTATCTCGACTTCAACTCAATGACCATGTGTGTCAACATCGGGCACGGGAATCAACGCGTCATCCAGGCCATGCAGGAACAGGCTGCCGAACTTCCCTACGCCGCGCCCGGCATGACGACGAAGATTCGCGCCCTTGCGAGCAAGGCTGTGGCGGATGTGACGCCGGGCGGAAGACTCAGCAAAATTCTTTTCACGCTCGGGGGCGCGGATGCCAACGAAAACGCCATCAAACTGGCGCGCGGCTACACGGGGCGTTTCAAGGTCCTGACCCGTTATCGTTCCTATCACGGCGCGACCATGGGCGCCATGGCCGCCACCGGCGACCCGCGCCGCCAGATGTGGGAGCCGGGCACGATGCCGGGCGTCGTGCATTTTCTCGACCCCTATCGTTATCGCTCCACGTTTCACCGTACCACCCCCGATATTTCCGAAGCCGAATTCGCACAGGATTATCTCAATCATCTCGAGGAGATCATTCAGTACGAGGGTCCAGAAACCATCGCGGCGATTCTGATCGAGTCCGTCACCGGTACGAACGGGATTATCATTCCGCCCGAGGGTTATATGCAGGGCCTGCGCGCCCTGTGCGACAAGTACGGCATCCTGATGATCGCCGACGAGGTGATGAGCGGTTTCGGGCGCACGGGCAAATGGTTCGCGGTGGATCACTGGAATGTGACGCCCGATATTATGACCATGGCAAAGGGGCTCGCGTCCGCGTACGCGCCGCTCGGCGCGGTCGCCATGCGACCCGAGGTGGCCGCGGCTTTCGATGAGCGCGTCTTTGAATCCGGGCTGACGTACACCTCGCACCCGGTCTCGCTGGCGGCGGCGGTGGCGAATATCAACGTTTTGAGGGAGGATCGGCTTATCGAGCACGCGGCAGGCATGGGTCCGGTACTGAAGCGCATGTTGACCGATCTTGGCGAGGCGCATCCCTCGGTCGGAGAAGTCCGCTCGATCGGCTTGTTTGGAATCCTAGAACTGGTCAAGGACAGAAAGACAAAAGAGCCGATGGCGCCGTGGAACGGAAGCAGCGCGGAGATGGTCGCTTTTCGAAAATACTGTCTTGAGCATGGCTTGTTCCTTTACACACACTGGCACACCGCGTTGATCATCCCGCCATTGATTGTGACGGAGGATCAATTGCGGGAGGGATTTGAAGTCTTGGACGCGGCGTTGAAAGTCACAGACCGGGCGGTGAGGCGGCCATGAATCCGGCGTACGCCACCTGGCTGTCAATTTCGGGCGCCATTGCGTTTTTGGTGGCCGGTTTCGCATGGCGGCGCAGACCTGCACCGGGCGCGGGCTCGCTGGCGGCGCTCATGCTGGCCATGTCGGTATGGACGCTGACATACGCCGTATTCTGGCTGGTGACGGTCCCCTCGGCGAAGTTTTTCTGGTTGAACGTAACCTACTTTGGAGTTGTGTTCGTCCCGGTCGCATTCTTCATTTTCGTGCTCGAATATACCGGTCATGCGCACTGGTTGTCGCGCCGGGCAATCGGTTACCTGCTGGTCCTGCCTGTTCTCACCCTTTTGTTCCTGTGGACAGACCCCCTGCACGGCTTGTTCTTTGCGGGACTGCGCCGGCCGGAGGACAGCGTGCTGATGCAGGGCGGGCTGTGGTTCTGGTTGAACGTGGTCTACTCGTACGGCCTGGTAGCCGTTGGCTTCATAATGATCCTGCGGAAGTTCATGACGGCAATCGGAATTTATCGCAACCAGGCAGGGATGATCCTCATCGGCGCCCTGCTGCCGTGGATTGGGAATTTGATGGCCCTGCTGGACTTGAGTCCGCTTCCCGATCTGGATTTGACGCCGATCCTCTTTACGGGCACCGGCGTCCTGTTTGCGCAGGGGCTTTTCGGCTATCGCATTCTCGACCTGATCCCCGTTTCACGCGATACGTTGATCGAAACGATGGATGAGGGTATCCTGGTATTGGACTTGCAGGGCCGCATCGTGGATATCAACCCGGCCGCCATGGCCTATGCCGATCGCGGCGCGGTATCTCCCATTGGCAGGCCGGTTTGGCAGGTGTATTCGGCCTGGGGCAGATTCATCAAAAAGTACTCGACCATATTCGAAGCGCACGATGAAATTATCCTGGAAGGCGGTTCCCCCCGCTATTTGGATGTGCGTATCAAACCGCTCCACGACCTGTTGGGAAGGATTACCGGCCGTCTCGTCACCTGGCGGGACATCACCGAACAAAAGCTCACGGAACAGCAGTTCCGTAAGTTCTTCCTCGCTGTGGAGCACAGCCCGGCCTCCATCGTGATCACGGATGCGGAAGGTGTGATCGAATATGTCAATCCGCAATTCATCGAATTGACCGGTTATACTGCGGCGGATGCAATTGGAAATACAATGCGCATCCTCAAATCGGGGGAGATGCAAAACGAGGTCTATGAGGATTTGTGGGCGACCATCAAGTCCGGGCGCGAATGGCAGGGGGAATTACTCAACCGCAGGAAGACAGGCGAACTCTATTGGGAGTACACCCACATTTCTCCAGTACGTGACGAGCACGGGGTCGTTACTCACTTCATTGCCGTCAAAGAAGACGTCACGAAACGGAGACGGGATGACGCTGAACTGCGCGCAGCGAATACGCGCCTGGAGATCAACTACGCCGAAATCCAGCACCTGCATGCGCAGTTGAAGGAGGAGGCCATCCGCGACAGTCTGACGCGCCTGTTCAACCGGCGTTACATGGAAGAGACGTTCGAACGCGAGCTTTCGCGGGCCGCCCGCGAAGGACATCCGCTCAGCCTGGTGATGATCGACGTGGATGACTTCAAGTACATCAACGATCACTTCGGTCATCGCGCCGGGGACGCCGTCCTGCAGACGCTCGGCGCGTTGCTGCTCGAAAATACGCGGATTAGCGACGTGGCCTGTCGTTACGGCGGCGACGAAATGCTGGTTGTCATGCCGACCGCCTCTTTTGTCGACGCGCTCCAGCGTGCTCACGAACTGCGCTCAGCCTTCTCCGCGCTTGGATTTACCTTCGGCGAAATGACCCACTCCACGACCATTTCGCTTGGCGTGGCTTCCTTTCCTGAGCACGGCAGGAACCCCAATGAGCTGCTGGGGGCGGCGGACAGGGCTCTGTATGTGGCCAAGGCAAAGCGAAATGCAGTTTGCGGGTTCGACCCGCAAAGCATGATCCGCCATCCCGGCTAGCCCTCGGCCATCTCGTAGAAACATTGCCTTCCGTTTCGGCGGCCGGAAGGCGGATAGTAATAATCCGACGGGCGATGTTGTCTCAATACACTGGAAAACAAACTCGCGAAACTGGTGTGGAAAACATGTCATCGAATGGAAATGCTAAACACGTAAAAGTCCTAATCCTGGGATCGGGGCCCGCAGGGTACGCCGCCGCACTCTACGCGGCGCGCGCGGAGTTGAAGCCCCTTGTGCTGACCGGACTCCAACTGGGCGGTCAGGCCGCGTTGACCTATACCATCGAAAACTATCCCGGCTTTCCCGAGGGGGTGGGCGGCGCGCAACTTGGAGAGCTGTTCCAGAAACAGGCCGAGCACTTCGGCGCGCAAACCGAGTTCGACATCGCCAACGAGGTGGACCTCTCGCGGCGGCCCTATAAGGTCAAGACGGATAACAATGAATATCTGGCCGACGTGCTGATCATCAGTACGGGAGCCAGTCCGAACCATCTCAATGTTCCAGGCGAGACCGAGTTGACCGGGCGCGGCGTCTCCTACTGCGCCACCTGCGATGGCTGGTTCTTCAAGGACAAAAAGGTCGTGATCGTGGGCGGCGGAGACAGCGCCATCGAGGAGGGACTCTTCATCACGCGCTACGCCTCGTCCGTGACCATCATCCACCGCCGCGACGAACTGCGGGCCAGCCCGCTGTTGCAGAAACGCGCCAAAGCGCATCCCAAGGTGAACTTCATCTGGAATACGGTCGTGACGGAGGTTCTGGGCAGCGACAAACTCGAAGCCGTGCGTTTGAAAAATGTGAAGACCGGTGAAGAGACTATTTTTGAAACCGACGGCCTGTTCATCTTTATTGGCCACACACCCAACACGCAGATTTTCAAGGGGCAGTTGGACATGGATAATCTGGGTTACATCAAGGTCAATCAACTGATGGAGACCAGCGCCCCCGGCGTCTACGCGGCGGGCGAGGCGGCCGATCCGCATTTTCGCCAAGTAATTACCTCGGCGGGCATGGGCGCGGCCGCGGCCATTCAGGCCACGCGGTTCCTCGAATCCGAGGAACATTGACGAGAATCCAGGCGACTTCCACCGATGCAATCAGGGAAGTCGCTTTTGTTTGGTACCCTTCAAATGTGACCCTCAAAATATGACAAAATGAACTACTTTTTGTCGAAACAATCGGATAGAATCGGTACAAAATCGCAGCATTGGAGGATTGATGGGTAACAAGATTTCCATTATCGGCGCCGGCATGACCGGGGCGACCACCGCCCACTGGCTGGCCGAGCGCGAACTGGCGGACCTCGTCCTTGTGGACGTAGTCGAGGGGATGCCGCAGGGCAAAGGACTCGACATGCTCGAGGCCATGCCGATCATCGGCAAAGATGTCGAGATCGTCGGCTCGAACGATTATGCCGCCACCAAAGGCTCGGATATCATCGTCATCACGGCGGGCCTGCCGCGCAAGCCGGGCATGAGCCGCGATGACCTGCTGACCGCCAATGCCGAGATCGTCGGCAAGGCCGCCACCGAAACGCTGAAACATTCGCCTGAGGCCACCTATATTGTGCTGACCAACCCGCTCGACACAATGGCTTACCTGACCATGAAACTGACCGGACTGCCGCGTGAGCGCGTCGTCGGTCAGGCGGGGATCCTCGATTCAGCGCGGATGCGGGCCTTCGTCGCGCTCGAAACGGGCGTCAGTGTCGAGAATATTGCCTGCTATGTCCTCGGCGGCCACGGCGACGAGATGGTCCCGTTGACGCGTCATTCCAATATCGCGGGTGTTCCCCTGCGCGATTATCTGCCTGCCGACAAACTCGAAGCCATCGTCAACCGCACGCGCAAGGGCGGCGGCGAGATCGTCAACCTGCTCAAGACGGGGTCGGCGTTCTACGCTCCGTCGGCGGCCGTGGCGCAGATGGCCGAAGCCATTCTTAAGGACAAGCACCTGATTGTCCCGTGTGCGGCGTACATGCAGGGCGAATACGGCCTGCATGACATGTTCTTCGGCGTGCCCGTCATGCTTGGACGCAGGGGAGTCGAGAAGATCATCGAGTATAGTCTCGACGCGGAGGAAAAAGCCGCGTTCGAAAAATCTGCCGCAGCCGTCAAGGAAGTTCACGACGCTCTGCGGAAACTGGTGAAAATCTAACCACAGCAGGGCGATCCTTCAGCAAATCGCCCTGCATTTTTTGGAGGTTCCCATGATTTTGCACGATAAGATTTTAGCCCAACTCCCCGCCTGGCGCGAGCGGATCAAATCCCTCGCCAGGGAACATGCCGAGGTCGTGGTGGACCAGGTCACGGTCGGACAGATCGTGGGCGGGATGCGCGATATCAAGTCCCTGCTGACCGACGTTTCCTTTGTGGACCCCGCGGAGGGCATCCGTTTTCGCGGCCTGTCCATCCCCGAAGTGCTGGCCGCGCTCCCCAAACCCGACGGCGCGGAAATGCCATACGTCGGCGGATTGTATTACCTGCTGATGGTCGGTGAAGTGCCCACGAAGGAACAGGCCGAAGCGGTGGAGGCGGAATGGATCAAGCGCTGTCACGTTCCCCAGCACGTTTTCGATATGCTTCGCGCCATGCCCAAGGGCACGCACCCGATGACCCTGTTTGTGCTCGCCATTCAATCGCTGGAGACCCAATCCGAGTTCGCACGCAAATACCAGGAGGGGATGAAGAAGGATGAGTACTGGATGCCCGCGCTGGAGGATTCGCTCAACCTGACCGCCGAACTGCCAGTCGTAGCCGCGTTCATTTACAACCTGAAATATCGCGACGGCAAACAACCCGAGTTCGATCCCACTCTGGATTATGGCGCGAACTTTGCAAAGATGCTTGGCGTGAAAGACCAGAAGGGCTACGCCGACCTGGCGCGACTGTACTTCATCCTGCATTCGGATCACGAGTCGGGCAATGTCAGCGCGCACGCCACGCATCTGGTCGGCTCCTCGCTGGCGGACATCTACTACGCGTTCTCCGCAGGCATGTGCGGACTGGCGGGTCCGTTGCACGGTCTCGCCAATCAGGAATGTCTCGGCTGGTTGTTGGATGTCCACAAGAAATTCGGCGGCGTGCCTTTGCGCGAGGATCTGTATAAATTCGCCTGGGATACACTCAACAGCGGCAAGGTCATCCCGGGATACGGCCACGCAGTCCTGCGCGTGCCCGATCCGCGCTACATGGCGCAGATGGAATTCGCAAAGAAGCATTTCCCGCAGGATGAACTGGTTCGCCTCGCGGACCTGGTCTTCGACGTTGTGCCTGTTGTCCTCAAAGAACAGGGCAAGGCCAAGAATCCCGCTCCCAACGTGGACGCCATCAGCGGTACGCTTCAGTATTACTATGGCGTGCGCGAGTTCGATTTCTACACGGTGCTGTTTGGCGTCGGCCGCGCCCTCGGCGTGACCGCCAATTACGTGTGGGCGCGCGCTCTTGGCCAGCCCATCGAGCGTCCCAAGTCGTTGACCATGAAAATGCTGGAAGACGCTGTGCACAAAGCGCTTCAGCCCGCGTAACACATTCCGAATCAAAAACTCCCGAAGCGATGAACTTCGGGAGTTTTGCTTTTACGGCTTCATGTTCGGGTGATCGTCGCTTGCCAGATCGAACTTGACCAGCCGTACGACGCGCGCCTGGCTGCGCAGGTACCATGGCACGATCTGGCGCGCGTGCTCCGCGTTCTCCGCCTCCACCATGGCCCAGCCTGTGTGGTCGTTGTCCTTGCAGCCCCATTCGAAGTGATGCAGGTAACCCGCCGCATGCAGGTCGTGCAGCACCTGATCGCACTTTTCGATTGGGTGAGGCGACTCGATCATATAGCGATTCATCTTCTTCACCTATTTACCAATAAAGCCAACAATCTGGATTACTTTCTTCCCGTCGCCGAAATGGCCTGCATGAGCGCATTCGCCACCAACTCACCGGACTGGGCGCGATGCGGCGATTGTCCCATCGGCCCGCCGGAGATGAGGGCGGCGATGGCCGCCTGCATGTTGTCCTGTCCCTGTTGTTTGGCGCCCAGAAAAGCCATGCCTGCATTGAGCAAAGCCCCGACATCGTTCGCGTCGAGTTTCTCTCCTTTGGTCAAATCCATGATGGCATCCAGCGCGCCTCCGCCTTGATTGCTTTGTGCCGCCGGCATGCCTCCGCCGAGCAGGGATTGCACCAGCATCATGGCGTTGTTGGGCGTGACACTTTGCCCCTCGAACTGCTGGGCGGCTCGCGCCAGCCCCTCCGAATAGACTTTGGCCGAACCGCTTGTCCCGTGCACAGCGAGATATTTGCTGGCGTGCGCCAGTTGCTGGGAGGGCGGCGCGCCTGATTTGCTGGACAGCGCCTGTGTGATCATGTCGAATATCTGAACCATGTTATCGCCATGATTCTGGTTGTACGCGTCGGCCTGATTCAGCGCGCCCTGGTTGGCCGCCAGTGCCTGAGTAGCCATGTTGAACACCGAGGCCAGGTCCATTCCCTGGGAGGGCTGCGGCCTCGAGGCAGGTTGCGACGCCCGCTGGGGCGCCTTCTTGATTTGTTTTTTCTCCATACATGATTCCTTTCTTTGCCGTATTGTATCAAATTTAGTAGGAAATTAACCAGCGCATTTTCTCTCGTATCAAATCCAAGCTGGGGATGACGGCATTCATCAGCCCGACATTATATGGAATCGGCACATCCGGCGCGGCGAGTCGTTGCGGAGGCGCGTCGAGGTATTCGAAAATCTCGGATGAAATCGCCGCCATGATCTCGCCCGCGAAGCCGCCTGTCAGCGTATCTTCGTGCACGATCAAAAACTTGCCCGTTTTCTTCACCGATCCCAATACCGACTCTTTATCCCATGGGATGATTGTCCGTAAATCTATGACTTCGACTCCTGCTATTCCTTGCGCGGCTTCGAGGACGCGGTACACCATCGCGCCCCATGTAACGACGGTCAGCGCGTCGCCCTCGGACCTGAGGCCGGCGCGGCCGAACGGAAGCAGGTACTCATCCCCGGGCCACGGCGCGCGGGCGTGAGCCGTATCCAGCAGGGCGCGGTGCTCGAAGAAAAAGGTCGGGTCTTCGCCGCGCAGGGCGGCGCGGAGCAGTCCCGCCGCGTCGGCCGCGTTGGACGGAAAGGCCAGCCGCCAGCCGGGCGTGTGAGCATAGATCGCCTCGCCCGTCACCGAATGCCACGGATCGCCCGTCTTCTTTCCAAAACCGACCGGGATTCTGACCACCATCGGCGCGCTGAATTTTCCTGCCGTACGCCAGCGAATTGTGCCGATGTCGTTGATTTGCTCTGCGGCTGGATCGGCGTATTTCCTGAATTGAATTTCGGGGACGG
>DAOTXP010000145.1:0-20705 GCA_034435275.1 Anaerolineales bacterium
CCTGCGCGCTTTGTACGACGCGCCTGATGCGAACCCAGCGTTCGGATACCTTGGCGAGACAAATGGCTCGAAACTCTTCGAAATCCTCCGCTGATCTCGACCGCCGCGCATTATGGATCCTGGCCGCGGCGGCCGCGGTGAGTCTGCTCGTTTATCTGTCGGCCAGCGCGCTCACTTTGCGCCTTTGCTTCCCCCTCGACGATTCCTGGATTCATCTCACCTATGCGCGCAATCTGGCCGAGCGCGGCGAATGGGCTTTCCTGCCCGGCCAGCCCTCAGCTGGCTCCACTGCGCCGCTCTGGTCAGCGCTGTTGGCTTTCGGTTTTTGGCTGGGGCTTGCGCCTTATATCTGGCCATATCTCCTTGGCGCGCTCTTGCTCTGGACGTTGGCTGTAACTGCCGAACTGGCTGTCCGCCGCGCTGTGGTAACGTATCGCCCGCGTCTGCCCTGGGCTGGACTCTTGATCGCGTTCGAGTGGCATCTGGTCTGGGCCTCTGCTTCGGGAATGGAGACCCTGCTCCACGCCCTGATTGTGACTTTCACCCTCATGTTGTTGACGACGAATCCGCTTCGCCCTCTGACCCTGGGCCTGTTGACCGGTCTAAGTGTCTGGGTGCGCCCCGATGGTCTGACCCTGCTCGGGCCTGTAGTACTGGCCTTGCTCCTTCGCGAAAAACGCGTCTCATCATTGACGCGCTTCTTTGTTGGCTTTGGCCTTTTATTCGGATTCTATCTTTTATTCAACCTGATGTTGTCCGGGAATCCGTTCCCGAATACGTTTTATGCCAAGCAGGCCGAATATGCTGCCTGGCAGGCCAAACCGATTTTGGAGCGTCTCGGATTGCATCTGCTTCAGATTCTTACCGGCCCGTCCACTGTGCTTTTGCCGGGTGCACTCCTCTGGCTGGTCAAATCCGCTCGTGAGCGCGATTGGGCGACGTTGGCCGGGATAGCCTGGTTCGCGGGCTACCTGCTGATCTACGCGTTTCGTCTGCCGCCCTATCAACATGGACGCTATTTAATACCTGCGATGCCGATCTTTTTCCTGTGGGGAGTGATGGCAGCAGCCAAATTTGTAACATCGGGCGCGCGAAGCCTGCGAGTGGCTCGTGTTGCGTGGACAGGCGCCATTGCAATACTGGTCATGTTGTTCTGGGGTCTCGGAGCGCGGTCTTATGCTCAGGATGTCGCGCTGATCGAAAGCGAAATGGTGACTGTGGCGCGTTGGGCGGATTCCAACCTGCCGCCCGACGCCCTCGTCGCCGTGCATGACATCGGCGCGCTGGGTTACTTCGACCATCATCAACTGATTGACCTGGCGGGGCTGGTCTCGCCGCAGGTGATCCCCTTTTTGCGCGATGACGCGCATCTGGCGGAATACCTGACCGCGCAGCAGGTGGATTATTTCATCGCCTTCCCGGAGTTGTACCCCGGGCTGGCCGCGCAGGCCGAAGTCGTGTTCCGAAGCGGGGGGTTGGGACCGTCCATGGGGGGCGAAAATCTAGTCGTCTATCGCTGGTTGATCCCCCAAAAGTAACCCTCTTTACGCGCTCCTGTGCTAAAATTGAAAAAACTAAATGATATGGGTCTGAATGAAAGCCATAACTCTTCTGATTGTAGATGATCATCCTCTGTTTCGGCAGGGCGTCGTTGATTCCCTGTCCCTGGAAAAGGATATGAAGGTGCTTGGTCAAGCCTCCAATGGGGAGGATGCACTGGAATTGATCCGCACACTTCAGCCGCAGGTGGCCGTGTTGGATATCAATCTACCGGGGATCAATGGACAGCAGGTCACGCATCAGGTGGTACAGGACAAACTACCTACCCGCGTTCTTCTCCTTACCGGGTATGATGACGTGGAACAGGCGATCCATGCCGCCATGGCCGGCGCGGCCGGTTATTGTGCCAAGGATATCGAACCTCAAAGCCTCATCCGCCTGATCCGCGAGGTGGCCGCAGGCAAATATGTGTTTGGTACGCAGGTATTCACTCACCGCGAATTACAGAATTGGGTGGAGGATCAGATGGAAGGCGCCCGGCGCTCCTATAGTGAACCGGGAAGTCCATTCCATCCTCTATCCGATCGCGAGATGGAGGTCTTGTCCTGCGTGGTGCGCGGGATGAGCAACAAGGAGATCGCCAATATCCTGGGCATCAGCCACCAGACGGTGAAGAACCACGTCACGGCGATTTTGCGGAAATTTGGGGTGGAAGACCGTACGCAGGCAGTTGTGTATGCGTTGAAACGCGGCTGGGTAACACTTAAAGATACGAACGTGAAGCAGGAGTAACACCGAATGACCGTTACAACCAGTGCAGAGGGAACGTCTCCCCTGAAGGATTTGCAAACCGAACTCGAAGAGACACAGCGCTCGCTTCGCGAGGTGACGTTGATGATTGAACAAAGCCAGGGGGAGCTCAATAAACTGACGCAACGCAACGCGGCCATTACGGCGCATCTTCAACAAATTCAGGGTCAAATGGGCAGCCTCAAGCCAGAGGAGATTCGAATGGCTTATGATTCCGCGCTGGAGGCCCAACAGCGGCTGTTTGTCATGCGCGGACAATTGGAAAAGTTGCAAAGCGACAAGGTTCACCTCGAGCGCCAGAAGGCGGTCTTGGAGCGCGTCCAGAATAATTCGAATGGGGGAAACGCGACTGCAGCAGGTGGAAAAAGCCAGATGGCGAGCGTCGAGATGCTGGTCAATGCGCAGGAATCCGAGCGCCAGCGGCTATCCCGCCAGATGCATGACGGCCCGGCGCAGGCCTTGTCCAACTTTATCTTGCAGACAGAGATTGCGATGCGCCTGCTGGATGTGGATCCTGCCCAGGCAAAAGAGGAACTCAGCAACCTCAAGGTTTCGGCTATGGGTACCTTCCAGAAAGTCCGTAATTTCATCTTTGAGTTGCGCCCGATGATGCTGGATGACCTTGGGCTGGTGCCGACGGTCCGCAAGTACGTTGATGCATTCAAAGAGCAGACGGGCCTAGATACCAGTGTGACCGTCACCGGTAATGAGCGTCGCTTGGAGCCGTATCTCGAGGTGATGATCTTCCGCGCCATCCAGGAATTGATCGGTAATGCTTCCCGCCATAGTCAGGCCACCATGGTTAAAGTCCATTTGGATATTGCTGACGAGATCGTCCGCGTGAGTGTGGACGACAACGGGAAGGGATTCGATCCTGAGA
Source organism: Anaerolineales bacterium (assembly GCA_034435275.1). GTDB lineage: Bacteria > Chloroflexota > Anaerolineae > Anaerolineales > Villigracilaceae > JBFMCC01. The sequence goes on from DAOTXP010000145.1 coordinate 3,191, forward strand.
TCGTCGGTCACGGCTCAAGTCTTGGATTAAGGCTTATCCGGGAGCGCGCCGAAATGCTGGGTGGAACCTTTGAGATCGATAGCGCCGCTGGTAAGGGGGCAAGGATCGGCTTTTCGGTCCCGGCCCGAAGTTAGCGTGATTTGGCTAACATAATTGCAAGCCCTCCGGTTGTGTCAAATCTTGCGCTTTCCTGAAGGCCGGCTATAATACCAGTAACTCCAAGGCATCCCTTTGGAAATTCTATGAAGAAAGGAGATTAAACCATGTTGTTTGCCCCGAAGGAAAAAGGTCAAGGTCTGGTTGAATACGCGCTGATTCTCGTTTTGGTTGCCATCGTTGTTATCGCGGTCCTGATGTTGCTCGGCCCGATCATCGGCAACGTGTTCTCCACTGTCAACAGCAGCCTCTCCGGCGTGTAAGTCTGCCGTTTTCAGGCTGGGTGTGTGGGACTCCTTCGAGAGATGGAGTCCCACTTTTTTACCAGAAGGTTTTACGATTTTTACTGTATAATTTAGGCGAGGTTACTGGACTAGCGCTTTTCCACATGGTCCAACAGAGAGGAGAAGCACCTATGCGTCGCGGACGGATAATCATATTCTTGATCCTGATCGTAATTGTCGGGCTCGTGGTAGTGGGAGTGGCATTACGCCAATTCATTCTGCCTAGCCTAACCGCTACACCCGCTCCATCAACCTTTCAGGTCTATTATGCTCTTCAGCCCATTCCCCAGGGCGAAGTGATCAAGGATGAACATCTCGGCTTCTATACACTTCCGCAGGAGGCGGTTGCCGGTGTGATGTTTACGGCCGAGGAAAAGGATGCGTTGGTCGGCAAGGTCGCCAGATACCCGATTGACCCCGGCGTTATCATCACAGACCCCATGGTGGTTCCCGCCGGAGCTGCTGTAGCAACGGGTGGGCCGCAGTGGGCCTCCCTCATTCCGGCCGGAATGACCGCTATGTCGATTCCGACGACGCGTTTGGAATCCATGGGCTACGGCATTACCGATGGCGCCCACATCAATGTGACCGCCTGTATGCTGATGGTGGATGTTGACCCCACGTTTCAGACGGTCACGCCTAATCATGTTGCGGTCGTTCAGGCGCCGGCCAACGTGCCGCCTGATGCCATGCCCGGTGTCAGTCTGGGCCTGAAAACGTATGGCGATCCGGCCTATCAAGGACGAGCCGAAGTGGAGCAGGCTTTCCAGCAGGGTATCTACGTGATCCCCTCCGAGGCCCAGCGCCCGCGGCCTGTATGCCAGATGATCTTGCAGAATGTGACCATACTAAAACTGGGCACATTCAATCCTGCCGAGGCCGCCGGCCAGGTTCAGGATCAAGCGGCGCAGACTGTGGATACGCGTCCTCCCGACATCATTACACTGATCCTCTCTCCACAGGACCAAATCACGTTAACCTATCTGGTCTATACGGATGCAAGATTGACGCTCAGCCTGCGAAATGCAAACGACCAGTCACGCCTTGCCACAGAAGCGGCCACACTGCAGTTCCTGCTCAGCCAGTACAATATCCCAGTCCCGGCGAAACTGCCCTATGCAATGACGCCTCGCATTGACCAGCTGGCGCCCATCGTCCTTCCGAATGACGCTCCCGCTCCCGCAGAGTAAATCGAATTCCCAGAAAGGCTTTCCATCTGCAAATGGCCTCGGATGTAAAAATCAGAGTATTAATCGTAGACGATGTCGCGGAGACGCGCGAAAACGTCCGCAAACTTTTGCAGTTTGAAGGTGACGTAGAGGTTGTCAGTGCGGCGCGCTCTGGGAAGGAAGGGGTCCAGCTCTCGCAGGAGTTGGACCCGGATGTCGTTCTTATGGACATCAATATGCCGGATATTGATGGCATTACTGCTACGGAGATGATCCGCCAGAAAATGCCGCATATCCAGGTCATTATCCTTTCTGTGCAGGGCGACCAGAATTACATGCGCCGCGCCATGCTGGCCGGCGCGCGGGATTTCCTCACCAAGCCTCCCATCGGCGACGAATTGATCTCTGCCATCCGGCGCGCTGGGGAAATGGCGCGTTTCGAACGATTGAAATCCTCCCAGGGACGTGCCATGCCGGCGGGGATGGTTGGCGGGCTGACGCCGATGGGAGCCATGAGCCTCGGGATCACGCGCGGGAAGGTCATTGTTGTCTACAGCCCGAAGGGCGGGACAGGCACAACCACGATTGCCGTGAATCTGGCCCTGACTTTGCACAATGAAGATACCCGCGCTGTGATTGTGGATGCGAACCTTCAGTACGGCGATGTGGCGGTGTTCTTTAACGAGCAGGGAAAGAATACCATCGCCGATCTTGCTCCCCGGGTCGAGGAGCTGGATCACGAAATCGTCGAGGATGTTCTGATCAAACATCAGGCGTCTGGTGTACACATACTGGCCGCTCCCAGCCGTCCGGAACACGGTGAGAAGATCGCCAGTTCTCAATTTCTGAAAATTATCGAGTTCCTGCGTCAGATGTATGCTTATGTGGTGATTGATACATCTTCTTACTTGAGCGAGGTGGTCATAGCCGCCATTGACGCCAGCGACGTGATCGTGTTGATTTGCACGCAGGATATACCCGCCATCAAAAATACCCGATTGTACCTTGATCTTCTGCAGACTCTGGGCACCGACCGGGAGCGGATCGTATTCTGCATGAATCGGTTTGACAAGCGGATTGCGATTACCGCGGAGCGCGTGAGTGAGAACCTTAAACAGGAAGTAGCCGCAGTGCTGCCTCTGGATGACCGCATCGTTATCCCGGCTGTCAATCGCGGCGTCCCATTTATGCTCGACCAGAAGACCCAGCCGATCGCGCGTGCGATGTATGGGCTGGCGACCAGCGTCCGCACACGGTTGACAGCCCTCGAGTCCGAGGACATGGAGCGAGCCGCCAAGCGATGACGGCTTGTAGTTGCCGAAGGAGTGTACGATGTCTTTATTGAAGCGAATTGAACAAGGACAGGGTGGTACTTCCGGCCAACCCTCTCAACCGGCCGGCGGTTCTTCCGGTGAAGGCGGGGATACTTCCCGTCTCTCGTCTCTTCAGGCCCGGCGTGTGAATGCGCCGATTACTGCCCCTCAGGCTGGCACATATTTTGATCTGAAGACGCGCGTTCAGAACCGTCTGCTGGCGGAACTCGATCCGTCCATGGACATCACCCGAACCGACGAGGTGCGCCGCACCATTCAGGATCTCTTCGAGCAGATTTTGTCGGAGGAAAACATCGTTCTCTCCCGGCCTGAACGGGCGCGCCTGTTTGAACAGATCGCGGCCGAAATTCTGGGCCTGGGTCCGCTTCAGCCGCTGCTGGAAGATGAGACCATTACCGAAGTCATGGTGAACGGGGCGAAGAATATTTACATCGAGCGCAAGGGCAAGATCCATCGCGTTCCCGTAACTTTTGAAAATAACGAGCATATCATGCGGATCATTGATCGCATCGTTGCGCCGCTCGGACGCCGTATTGACGAGGCGAGCCCGTACGTGGATGCCCGCCTGCAGGACGGTTCGCGCGTGAACGCTGTCATTCCGCCCATCTCGCTGGTCGGCCCCGTGTTGACGATCCGTAAGTTCTCTAAAAACCCCATCACGCTGGAACAATTGGTTCAATTTGGTTCCATTTCGCCGGAGGCGCTTCAATTCTTAAAGGCGTGTGTGGAAGCCCGCTTGAACATCGTGATCTCCGGCGGCACGGGTTCTGGTAAGACGACTCTCCTGAACATCCTCTCCGGCTTCATCCCCTCCGATGAGCGTATTGTAACGCTGGAGAACGCGGCCGAGTTGCAGTTGCGGCAGGAACACGTTGTGACGCTAGAGTCCCGCCCGCCCAATATTGAAGGCCGCGGCGAGATCACAATCCGCCAGCTCGTGATCAACAGCTTGCGCATGCGCCCTGACCGCATCATCGTCGGCGAGATCCGCGACGAGGCTGCGCTGGACATGTTACAGGCTATGAACACGGGCCACGATGGCTCTATGACTACTTTGCACTCGAACAGCCCGCGCGACACGTTGTCTCGTCTCGAAACAATGACCCTGATGGCCGGAATGGACCTGCCGTCACGTGCGATTCGCGAGCAGGTCGCTTCCGCCATCGACCTTGTGGTGCATCAGGAACGTATGCGCGACGGCACACGTAAAGTGACACATATCACCGAAGTCACGGGCATGGAAGGCGACGTAATCACCATGACTGATCTATTCGTATTTGAACAAACCGGCATCGAAAACGGAAAGATTGTAGGCCGTCTGCGCCCGACCGGCTTGCGTCCAAAGTTCATGGACAAGATCGATGCGGCTGGGATTCACCTGCCTCCTTCGATCTTTGGCATAGGAGAACGCCGTAGGTATTGAGTTCGTCTGATTGACTATGGATATCCTGACTTGGGTCATCATCATTGGCGGCATCATCGTCATCCTCTTCCTGATCGTGGGGATTATTGTCTCCGCGAACAGTGAGAGGGCCGCTGTTGAGCGCCGGCTTGACCGCTATCTGGAAGAGAATCGCCCGGTCGAAGGCGACAAATCCGCCGCTGATCGTGCCTTCATCACGGATTGGGTGAATCGGCATGTATCCAGGTCGTCCCTGGGTGACCGCATCGCCCGCGACCTGGCGCGTGCCGATTTGAAATTCAAGGTCGCTGAATACTTCGCGCTCCTCTTCATTTCCACGGTGGGCGTGGCATTTATCTCCTGGCTTTTGGGTGGGCATAGTTTTAACCCTGAAAGCGCCGTTTCCCTGATTTTTGGGGGCATGGTGGGTTTCTTCCTGCCGGGCTTCTATGTTCGCCGACAACAACGTCAGCGCCTTACCCGCTTCAACGAGCAATTACCCGATATGCTCAACCTGATGGTGAACGGCCTGCGCGCCGGTTATTCCACTATGCAGGCCATGGAAGCCGTCAGCAAGGAATTGCCCCCTCCGATCTCCGATGAATTCCGCCGTGTGGTGCAGGAAATGCAGCTGGGCATCACGATGGAAACGGCCCTGGAGAATCTGCTGCGTCGTATTCCCAGCGATGACCTTGACTTTGTAATCACGGCGATCAACGTTCAGCGCGAGGTTGGCGGCAATCTTTCGGAGATCCTGGATGTCATTTCGTTCACCATCCGTGAACGAATACGCATCAAGGGCGAGATCCGAGTGCTGACAGCCCAGGTGCGGACCTCCGGGACCTTTATGGCCTTGATCCCTGTTTTTCTGGTGGTCATCCTTTGGTTCATGAACCGTGAATATATGATGACCTTTTTCAGCCACGGTGTTCTTTGTGGCGCGGCAGCCTTAGGCTTGGCCGCCTTCCTTATTGTCTCTGGGTATTTCACCATGATGCGCATTGCAGATATCGAGGTGTAATATGTGGCTGACCATCGTCTGGATACTTATAGGGCTTTTGATCGTGGGTGGTGCGGTCGGCCTGGTTATCGTTGGCAGTCGAACGGCTGCTTCACAGGAGGAAGATCCCCTGCAGGCTCGTCTGGCGGAATTCAGCCAGCGCGGCGACGTGGCTTCACTCGAGGACATCGAACTGTCCCAGCCTTTCAGCGAGAGGGTCATCGTCCCGTTCATGCGGCGGGTGGGCGAGTTTTCCGCCCGTTTCACGCCTCAGAAGGTTCTCCAGGATACCACCCGAAAGCTCGAATTGGCGGGCAATCCCGGCCGCATTGACGCGGCCACGTTCCTTTCCTCGCGCTTTGTGGTGGCTGCTTTGTTTTCCGGGTTTCTCTTTTTGATAAGCACCGTGGCGCCCGAGCCGTGGCCTCTATCTCGTGTGCTTATTCTGGTGGTTGTCTTCGGCGTTTTGGGCTTCTTTTTCCCGCAATTATGGTTGCAGAGTCGAATCAACAGTCGCCAAAAGGAAGTCCGAAAGGCAATGCCGGATGCCATGGACCTGCTCACGATTTGTGTGGAGGCCGGCCTGGGTTTCGATGCCGCCATGTCCAAAGTCAGTGAAAAGTGGGAGAATGAGCTTTCGCTGGCTTTTGCGCGCGCCATCCGCGAGGTACAGCTTGGCAAGTTGCGCCGTGAGGCCCTTAAGGACATGGCCGACCGCATCGGAATATCAGAAATGACCAGTTTCGTTGCCGCGGTCATTCAGAGCGAGCAACTGGGCGTCAGTCTTGCCAAAGTGTTGCGCATCCAGTCCGAGCAGATGCGCATCCGCCGCCGCCAGCGCGCGGAGGAAGAAGCGCACAAAGCGCCCATCAAGATGATCCTGCCAATGGGACTGTTGATCTTTCCCTCGATCCTGATCATCCTTATGACGCCTGCCATGCTTCAGATCTCGGACGTATTCGGGAATATCACCGGGGGCTGATTGACCTCACCGCACTGGTCGTATCCGCTCTATCGTCTGGCCTGGAGCGGGCTCGACTGGTTGTTTCCGCCGGAGTGTGGCGGATGCGGTAAACCAGGGACCCGCTGGTGTTCATCCTGCCAGCAGGCGATTGTTCAGATTACCGAACCGTTTTGCCGGAAATGTGGTACGCCCCTCGCTGCGACCGGGAGCTGTACCCGTTGTTCGAACGAGTCTCCGCCTTATCGCTATCTGCGCTCCTGGCTCGTTTTTGATTTCCCGATTCGGCAGGCTCTGCACAAACTCAAATATCGCCGCGATGTGGGCCTCGGGGACGCGCTTGCCGCGCAACTGGCGGGATACGTTGCTTCGTTGGGGTGGCCTCTGGATGCGATCGTCCCAGTGCCGCTGGGTGGAAAGCGCCTGCGGGAACGAGGGTATAATCAAACTGCCTTGATTGCCCGCCCGCTGGCGCTCGCGCTGGGCCTGGATTATCGGCCTGTTGCACTGCGGCGGACGCGCGAGACCAGTTCCCAGGTCGGGCTCTCGGCGCTGGAGCGACGCGAAAATGTCCGTGGTGCCTTTTGGGCAGACGCGAAATTGGTTCGGGGGAAGACCATTCTGGTACTGGATGATGTCGCCACAACGGGATCCACTCTATCGTCCTGTGCGGAGGCGCTCTTTTCCGCCGGGGCAAAGGATGTGTTTGCATTGACCGTGGCGCGGGCACTGGCCCGTCACGGTCTGAATCAGGTTTAATCCACAATCCCAAGGAGGCCCTATGGCACGCAAAATGGAAGTCCAGGCGCGAAATATGGAATTAGGTGACCGCGTTCGGGAGTACGTGGAAAAAAAGGCTCAACGTCTCGACCGTCACTTGCCGCAGATTGACGAGACGCGGGTCGAATTGACCCATGTCAAGTCGGTTCGCAGTTCACTGGATCGTTATACCGCACAGATAACCGTCCGCGTCAAGAAGACGATCCTGCGCACGGAGGAGCGTTCGGATGATGTGCGCGCGGCCTTCGACGCCGCGCTCGAGAAAATGGATCGCCAGATCGAGCGGTACAAGGGAAAGCATTACCACGGCCGCGGCGACGGGCGTTCGGCTTCGGAAGTGACCGGTGTGCCTGTGGTCGAGGAGCCGGACACCGAGCCGGCGGCGCTTGTGGTTCGGCGAAAGAAATTCGCCTTGGTTCCAATGGACGAAGTCGAAGCCATCGAGCAGATGAAACTGCTGGGACACGAAAACTTCTTCATCTTTTATAATGCGGTGGCAAATAAGGTCTGCGTGCTGTATCGCCGCCGCGACGGCAGTTACGGCCTGATCGAGCCAGAAATCGGCTAGGCCGCGTCCCGGCTAGCCCTCTGGCCCAGCGCAGGCTGGGCCAGATTTTTTGGAGTGAACATGGAGCTATTGGATTTTGATGACGAATTGAATGACCAGGAGTCTTCACCGGGGGTTATTGATGAGGATACCGCCCAACAGGCGATCCGGCAATTATTGCGGGCGCTCGGCGAAAACACCGAACGCAAGGGGCTGCAATTCACGCCCCGCCGCGTAGCGCGTATGTATCGCGAATTGTTGAACGGTTACAATGTGGATCCGAAAGCGCTGGTCAATGGGGCGCTGTTCGAGATTCGTTACGACGAGATGGTCATCGTGCGCGACATCGAATTTTACAGCCTCTGCGAACATCATCTGCTTCCCTTCATCGGCCGCGCCCACGTGGCTTACATCCCGGATGGCAAAGTGCTCGGCCTCTCGAAAATCCCGCGCGTCGTGGAAATGTACGCCCGCCGCCTGCAGGTGCAGGAGCGCATGACGCGCCAGATCGCGGACTTCCTGCGCGACCTGCTCAAACCGCAGGGCGTGGCCGTGGTGGTCGAGGCCATGCATTTGTGCTCGATGATGCGCGGGGTCAAGAAGCATAACGCCCGCATGACCACCTCGGCCATGCATGGCGCCTTCCGCGCCAACCTGGCCACGAGACAGGAATTCCTGGACAACATCAGCCGCGGCGCGGATCCGTTGCGGCTCTAGCCGGCCCCCCCCCGGCCTGTTGCTGCGGCCCGGGCAAGATCTCCGCCCTCGGCCTGATCCACGTATGCTTGCGCATATCCTCGGCGATATGCGCAAGTTTTTGATGTCGTGAAGGGTGCTCGTAATTGGGGAGTAATTCGGCAAGAGGCACAATCATAAATGCCTGCTCCCAGTATTCCAGGCGCGATGGCTTGCCGTCGCACATCACAACATCGACATCTATACGGCGCGGCGAATTCTTGTCCCTGGTACGGACGCGTCCCAGTGCCCTTTCGATGGGACGGATGACCTGCCTCCTGGCGTTCGTGAGAGAGCAATGCGCGGTCATCGAAACGCAGGCGTTCAGAAAATTCGGCCCCTCGACGCCGACGGCATGCGATTCCCACGCGGTTGAGACCGCCAATACCCGTCCATAGTTTTGTAATCGTTCGACTGCTTTCGGCAGATTGATTTCGGGCTGGATGTTGGATCCGATGCAGAGATAAAAATGATGCTGTTTACTCATCGCGGCTTCGTTCGATCTCCACGCCGACTGATTTCGCAAAGCGGACCGCGCCGGGCTTTTCCACTCGTACGAGCACTTTCTGGATGTTCTTCTCTTCGAGACACAATTCTGCCAGGTCGTTGGCCAGCGCCTCGACGGTAAAGCGCGCCGCGCTTTCCGCATGCGCCTGTACTTTTTTTGCCAGCGTTCTGTAATTCACACAATCTTCGATGTCGTCGGTCTCCGCCGCGCGGCGTGTGTCGGTATAGGCTACGATGTTGATGAGAATATCCTGCAGGATTTCCCGTTCCCAATCGTTGACGCCGATCACGCCGCGCGCAACCAGGTCTTTGATGATGACTCTGTCCATGTTCACTCCTAAACCAGATGGCGGCCGCCGTCCACGTGGATGATCTCGCCTGTGATATACGACGCGGCCGTCAATAAAAACAGCAACGCGTTTTCGGCATCCTCCAGCGTTCCCCATTTTCGCACAGGAATGGCATCCTCAATCTTCGGATTTGCTGCCCCATCGGCGGGAGGCAGGATCGCGCCGAGCGCCAGCCCGTTGACCGTGATGCGCGGGGCGAAGGCTTGCGCGAGGGAGCGTGTCATCGCGGCGAGTGCGGCTTTGCTGATGGTATAAGGGAAGTGATCCGCGCCGGGCTGGAGCGCACGAAAATCGAGAATGTTTACGATATGGCCATGTCCATCGCTGGGAATTTGTCTTGCAAAGGCCTGGCTGAGCAGGAAAGGCGCGGTCAGGTTGATGGCGAGGTGGCGCTCCCAATCCGTCGTCGTGGTCTCTTCTGCTGATAGTCGCTCGAAGATTGCGGCGTTATTGACCAGCGCGAATAACGCACGAATGCGGACGGCTTGTTTGATGAGGCGGATCACCTCGTCCGCGCGGGCAAGGTCTGCCTGGAGAATCCAGGCCCGAGGTCCGACTTGACCGATCTCTTTCTGGACCTGCCGCGCTTCGCCCTCCGAATGTCCGTGATGGATGATGATGTCCGCGCCGGCGCGGGCACAGGCCAGGGCGAGGGCGCGGCCGATCCGCCGCGCCGCGCCGGTGATCAGGATGGTTTTTCCTTTTAGAGGGTGATCGGTCATTAGATTGGATTCTAATCTGCTTTGTTGGAAACATTCATCATTCCATCGCCTGAGCGAAGCACAGCAGAGACGAAGGGCTGTTGATCGGCCGCCTGCGCTTCGTCTTCGGCCCTTCGGCAGCCTCAGGGCCTCCGCTCAGTGCGGTGCTGGAAATGACGGCAACAGAGCAATTCTAATCCATTGTTCAGCAGACGAGGCTGCGGCGCCCCGCGGGGAAAACAGTTCCGCGACTTGACTCGCGCGTTTAAGGGTGATAATATGCTTTCTGCATTCGTTTCAAGTCTTAGAAATTCCTACCGAAGGATTAGAGGTTAAACCTATGGACAAGAATCGAGCGCCGACCTATACGGGGGATATTGCTGAACAGCACGTTGATCCGTCTCGCGAATACACGGCCGAAAATCAGGAAATCAATTTCTCCTCCGAACAGCATGCCATCTGGGCCGACTTGTTCGCGGGAATCCACCAGCCGTATTTGCTGGAGCATCTTTGCCATGAGTTCAAGTACGGTCTGTCGCTGCTCCAGCTCGACCCGCTTCACATCCCTGCGGTGGCGCATCTCAACGAGCACATCGTGCCCCGCACCGGCTGGCACATCGAGCGGACGGTGGTGCGCTACACTCTTGCGGACGACTGGTACGCGAAGTTTGCAAAGCGCATCTTCCTCATTACCGATTACCTGCGCACGCGCGACCAGATGGAGTTCACGCCCGAGCCCGATATGTTCCATGATATTTTTGGTCACCTGCCATTCCTGACGCAGAAGTTCTATGCTGATATCGAAGATAAGTTCGCACCCGCCTACATGAAAGCGACCCAGGAGGAGCGTGAGGTCATCAAGCGGCTGGCGTGGTACAGCACGGAGTTCGGACTCGTGGTGCAGGAGAACCGCTTCAAAATTTTCGGCGCGGGAATCATCTCGGGGCGCAAGGAACTGACCCGCACCATCATGGAGTTCTACCGCCTCGGCCGCGACAATGTGATTGACTATACCCGCCCGGTCTTCCCGCAGCTGCAGGCGCATTTTCTGGCTAACAAGACAAATGTGCACCGCATCATTGACGGGGTGAACGCGCTGCATCAGAAGGGGCAGATGTCCTCTGCCGACCAGGGCTGGAACGTTGTCCTTTCGCTGTACCAGAATCTGGGCATCAAGCAGGAAGGTATGTTTGGCGGGGAGGTGATCATCGCCCCGTTCGATATAGAGACAATTGCGCGCATCCCGAAGACGGTCTACGCCTTCAACCCGATGCTTTTCGTGTGCGAATCGCTCGAGCAGATGGACGCGTTGCTGGATTCGTATTTGGCTCCGATTGCGTCAAGAAACTGACGACGAATCGAACCGCCGCCTCGAAAGGGGCGGCTTTCTTGTTTTTTTTGTTTTGATTGCGCGTAGCCAGATTGGGCTATAACATCGTCACGGATTCATTTTCGGGAGCAGACAGTTTCCGCCATTCATACAATGCAAACGACGCGGCTAACAAAACCCAGGCAAGCACCTGCGCCGAGCGGATACCGTTGAAGGACACGGCGCTATCCCCGCGGAAGGCTTCGAGGAAGAGCCGCGCCGCGGACGAGAGCGCCGCGAAGGTGAGGAAGAGCAGGCCGGGGCGGGGATTCGGTCTCTGAAACCAGACCAGGCCAAACGTCAGGAGGGAGGCGAGCAGTTCGTAAATCTGGCTTGGATGCCGCTTCGCATTCCACAGGTCAATTGCCCAAGGCAGGTCTGTCGGCTTTCCGAAGGCGGTGCCGGCCGCAAGATGGCTGAGGCCGATTCCAACGGCCAGCACGGCGAAGAACGGGGTCAGTGCGTCCAGCGCGTTCCAGAGGGGAATCCTCTGGCGTTGTCCGTAGACGAGGGCGGCAAGGACCGCGGCGATGCTTCCGCCCAGTGCATCGAAGAGATCGGGGTTAAGCGCCAACAGGCTGAGCGGACTCTGGCTGAACGCAGACAGGTGGGCGAGGGCGTAGGAAACGCGCCCTCCTAGGACGAAGGCGAGCAGTCCGTAAAAGACAAGGTTGTTGAGCGCCTCGGCCGTGACGTTGCGGCGCGCGGCGCGTTTTTCGGCGAGGGTCAGGCCGAGCCACGCGGCCAGCACGAGCAGGATGAGATGACGCGGCGGGGCAAAGAGACTGCGGAAGAGTTCGAGCATTTTATTTGAGAATATCCTCGATGCGGGTGCGGAGCAGGGCCTCGGACATCGGCCCGCCGATGACGACCTCGTTGATGATCCCGTCGCGGCGGATGAAATAGCTGGAAGGCAGGGAACGAAGTTGATAGGCCTGCGAGACCTCGCCTGTTTCGTCCAGAAGAATCGGGAAGGTCAGACCGTATTCCTGCACGAACGGCGCGATGGCAAAGGGATCATCCTGCACGGTCGAATTGACGGCCAAAACGACCAGTCCCTGATCTTTGTACTCCTCATACAACTTTTGAATGGCGGGCATTTCGGCGCGGCAGGGCGGGCACCAGGTGGCCCACAGGTTGATCAATACGGCCTGGCCTTGGAATTCTGAGAGCGTGACAGTTTCGCCCTCAGGCGTTTTGAGCGTAAAGTCCGGGGCGAGAAAGCCAGCCTGTGGCGCGGGGGCGCCTCCCGCGCTGGTATTGCCTGCGGGGTCGGCGCTGATGCCGATCCATGCCAGGCCTGCGATGAGGATCAGGATGTAAAATATACGGCGTTGGAGTGGTTGCATAAGTTTTCTTTTTCGGCTACACTGGTATTGTTCGTTTTTACAGGGCATATCTTACTATGCTTTTCACAGACTCGGTCTTCGTTGGCATAGACCCGACCTCCGGACATAAATCCTTCGTGTACGCCGCGCTGGATGACGGCCTTCGCCTCGTCGCGCTGGCCGACGGTGAGATGGAGGACGTGACCGCCTTTCTCGCGGGGCAGGCATCCGCAACGGTGGCGGTCAATGCGCCGTCGGGCGTCAACCGCGGACTCGTGCGCGAGAAACTCAAGAGGGAGATGCTCGCTCCGCATGCGATTCGCGGCGTGGAAATGCGCACTGCCGAACACGACCTGCGTGAGCGCGGCATTACCGTCGGCGGGACGCCGGGGCGCGAGGAATCCTGTCCCGCCTGGATGCAGCTTGGATTCGAACTATATCGAAAATTAAAGAGGCTGGGCTTCAAACGTTTTCCCGAGGAGGGTGCGTCGCATCAGGTGCTGGAAACGCATCCGCACGCCTGTTTCAGTGTTTTGCTTGGCCAGGCGCCGCTTCCCAAGCCGACTTTGGAAGGCCGCCTCCAGCGCCAGATCATCCTGCACGACGCGGGCCTGCGCATCAAGGACCCGATGGATTTTTTTGTGGAGATCACGCGCCACCGCCTGAAACAGGGCGTCATGCCCATGGAACTCATCTACCTGCCCGAGCAACTGGATGCTTTGGCCGCGGCCTACACGGCGTGGATGGCCGCGAACAGGCCAAAAGAAACCATGGCTGTTGGCGACAAACAGGAGGGGCACATCCTCCTTCCCGTCGCCGAGTTGAAACCACGTTATTGAGGAGCAGTCAACGACTGCTCCTTCCTTTTGGTACAATCAAGGCAATTCATCTCCGTGAGACAAACATGACCACAGACCTTCAATCCCGCGCCGTCAACACCCTTCGCTTCCTTTCGGCGGACGCCGTCCAGCAGGCCAATTCGGGTCACCCTGGACTTCCGATGGGCGCCGCCGCAATGGCGTTCACCTTATGGACGCGTCACCTGCGCCACAACCCGCGCAATCCAAAATGGTTCGGCCGCGACCGCTTCATCCTCTCTGGCGGACACGGCTCGATGCTGCTCTACTCCCTGCTTCACCTGACCGGCTACGACCTGCCTCTCGACGAATTGAAGAATTTTCGCCAGTGGGGGAGCCGCACGCCCGGACATCCCGAGTACGGCCTCACCCCCGGCGTGGAAATGACCACCGGTCCACTCGGCCAGGGATTTGCCGCCGGCGTGGGCATGGCCATCGCCGCGGCGCATCTGGCCGCGACGTATTCGCCCGGCCTGTTCGATAATTTCATTTATGCCATTGTCACCGACGGCGACCTGATGGAAGGGGTGGCTTCCGAAGCCGCCTCGCTGGCGGGACACTTGTCCCTGGGCCGCTTGATCTACCTCTACGACGACAACCACATTTCGATTGACGGCTCTACTGATTTAGCTTTCACCGAAGACCGCGCCGCGCGTTTCGCGGCCTATGGCTGGCACGTCCAAAAAGTGGACGATGGCAACGACGTGGACGCGGTAGACCGCGCCATTCAGTCTGCGAAAGCCGATCCGCGCCCCTCGCTGATCGCGGTGCGCACGACGATTGGATTCGGCGCGCCAAACAAACAGGGGACACACAAAGTCCACGGGGAGCCGCTGGGCGAGGAGGAACTGAACGCCGCCAAAGACAACCTCGGCTGGCCGAAGGAGCCGCGCTTCTTCATCCCCGGCGATGTAGCCGAGTTCTTCTGCGAAGCCGTGGAACGCGGACAAAGACTCGAAGCCGAGTGGCAGGCGCGTTTCGATGAATACCAGCGCGCCCATCCCGAAAAAGGTGCGGAACTCCAACGCCGCCTCGCAGGGAAGTTGCCCGAGGGCTGGGAGTCGGCGTTACCTGTATTTCCTGCTGATCCAAAAGGCATGGCCACGCGCGCCGCGTCGGGTAAGATCATCAACGCGCTGGCGCCCGTCCTGCCCGAACTGCTCGGCGGCTCCGCGGACCTGGCTCCCTCCAACAACACCAAAATTGACGGCAGTCCTGCCTTCCAAAAAGACTCTCCGCAGGGACGCAACTTCCACTTCGGCGTGCGCGAGCATGGCATGGCCGCGGCTTTGAATGGCATGGCACTTTTCGGTGGCCTGATTCCATACGGCGGCACCTTCCTCGTCTTTTCGGATTACGCGCGTCCCGCCATTCGTATTGCCGCGCTGTCGCACATTCCTTCCATCTTCGTTTTTACACACGACAGCATCGGTCTCGGAGAGGACGGACCCACCCACCAGCCCGTGGAACACCTGGTCGCGTTACGCGCGATCCCGAATTTGACCGTCATCCGTCCTGCCGATGCAAACGAGACCGCGCAGGCCTGGAAGGTTGCCATCGAGAATCGCCGCGGCCCAACTTTGCTTGCATTGACGCGCCAAGCCATTCCAACTTTCGAGCCTTCCAACCTGCCAACGGTTGAAAAGGGCGCGTACGTGCTCAAGGATTTTGGAAACAAGAAACCTGAACTGATTCTGATGGCCTCTGGCTCGGAAGTCAGTTTGATTTATGCCGCCGCGGAAAAACTCTCCGAAGATGGCACTGTCGTCCGTATCGTTTCCTTCCCCTCGTGGGAACTGTTCGAGAAACAGGATGAAGCCTATCGTGAGTCCGTGTTGCCGAGGAAGATTCAGGCGCGGCTCGCTGTCGAAGCGGGCGCGGGCCTCGGCTGGGAGAGATACGTTGGCTCGTCGGGCAGGGTCATCTCAATAGAACGGTTCGGCGCGTCCGCCCCGTACAAAGTCATCTTCGAGAAATTCGGCTTGACTGTCGAGAATATCGTCGCGCAGGCGAAATCCATTTTGCCGAAAAGGAAAGCCGCGAAGAAGGTCAAAAAAGCGAGGCGCAAATGAGGGTTGCTGTCGCCTGCGACCATGCGGGCTTCCCGCTCAAGGAGACGGTGCTTGCCGCGGTGCGTTCCGCCGGCCACGAGCCGATTGACCTGGGCGCGCATTCCGCCGAGAGCGTGGATTATCCCGATTTTGCCGAGAAGGTGGGGCGTTCCATTCAGGCGGGAGATGCGGAGCGCGGGATTCTGGTATGCGGATCGGGCATCGGCGCGTGCATCGCCGCGAACAAAATGAAGGGCGTATATGCATCAATCTGCCACGATACTTATTCCGCCGCGCAGGGTGTGATGCACGATGACATGAACGTGCTCTGCCTTGGCGGACGCGTGATCGGGCCTGAACTGGCAAAGGCACTCGTGTCTGCTTTTTTGAGCGCGCGTTATCTCGGCAATGATCCCGGGGGAGAGCGACTTGCCAGACGCGTTGATAAGATTCATAAAATCGAAGAAAACGAATAAACCACAGATGAACACGGATGAAATTTCATCTGCGGCTTAAAAAGGTCGTCATGAAAACTACAATTGAAAAACTGACCTCCCTCGGCCAATCCCTCTGGTACGACAACATCCAGCGCAGGCTGCTGGAGAACGGCGAAATTGCGGCCATGATCCAGCGCGGCGACATCCGCGGCATGACCTCCAACCCAACCATCTTCAACAACGCCATTGCCAAGTCGAACGATTACGACTCGGCGCTGATTCCCCTGGCGTGGTCGGGCTGGGACGCGGAGAAGATCTTCTGGCAACTTGCCATTGAAGACATTCAAGCCGCGGCCGATTTGTTCCTGCCGTTGTACGAAGAGACCGAGGGCGGTGACGGTTACGTGAGTCTCGAGGTGAATCCTTTTCTTGCCAATGACACGGAGGCCACTGCCGCACAGGCGCAACAATTGTGGGCGCGCGTCGCCCGCCCGAATCTGATGGTCAAGATTCCCGCCACGAAAGCAGGCATCCCCGCCATCCGCAAGGCCATCGCCGCGGGCGTCAACGTCAACGTCACGCTCATCTTTTCTCTTGCGCGCTACGCCGAAGTCATGGACGCGTATCTCAGCGGCCTCGAAGACCGCCTCGCCGCGGGACATCCGATTGAACACATTGCCTCCGTGGCCTCGTTCTTCGTCTCGCGCGTGGATACAAAGATCGATGCGCGCCTGCCAACCGATTCGCCTCTCGCGGGCCAGGCCGCCATCGCCAACGCCAAACTGGCCTACGACGAATTCCGCAAGGTCTTCGGCGGCGCGCGCTTTGCCAAACTACAGATGGCGAAAGCCAACCTCCAGCGTCCGTTGTGGGCGAGTACCAGCACCAAGAATCCCAGCTATCCCGATACGATCTACGTGGACAACCTCATCGGCCCCGCCACGGTCAACACCGTCCCGCCGCAGACCCTCGACGCGTTCCGCGATCATGGCCGGGCCGAACAGACCCTCCTCGAAGGTCTCGACCAGGCGCGGACGGTGATTGCCGATCTCGAAGCCGCGGGCATTTCGATGGATGCCATCACGCAGGAATTGGAGGACGAAGGCGTCAAGGCTTTTGCGGATGCGTTCACACAACTATTGCAGACGATAGAGGAAAGAAGGAAGAGCGCCGCGTCTCAACTTGGACCCCTGGCTGATTCCGTTTCGCGGCGCGTGACTCAACTCGAAGCGGATTCCGTGCCCGCGCGCCTGTGGAGTCATGATCCCGCCTTGTGGACAACCGACCCCGCGGGCCAGGCCGAGGTCATGATTCGACTCGGCTGGCTAGATTCTCCTGAAACCTCGCGCGCCGCGCTGCCTGAAATCCACTCCTTCGTGGAAGAAGTCCGCGCCGCGGGCATTAAGAAATTCCTAGTCCTCGGCATGGGCGGCTCATCGCTCACTCCAGAGGTTCTTTCACTAGTATTCTCCCCTCTCCCTGTGGGAGAGGGGGCGGGGGTGAGGTTATCAACTCTCGATTCTACCGATCCCGCCCAAGTCCTCGCC
>DAOTXP010000146.1:0-2968 GCA_034435275.1 Anaerolineales bacterium
GTACTTTTACAATGCCCGTTGGTACGACCCCGCCCTGGGGCTGTATTTCTATAATGCAAGATGGTACGACCCTTCGTTAGGCAGATTCACCAGCGCGGACACCCTCGTCCCTGGCGGGGCGCAGGGCTATGACAGGTACGCGTATACCAGCAATAATCCTGTCAGATACACAGATCCATCGGGACATTATAGAATAGAAGACCCGGGAAGCAAGAGAGGGTGTACTAATCTCTTTTACTGCGCCAACGGCCAACCGTACATTCGCACCCCCAGACCTCATCCACTTTCAAAGATCCCACAGCAACCAAAATCCTCGCAATGGATATTGCCGCCCTTAGTAAATCCGCGATTTCAATACCCTCAGCCATTTACCATCTTTGACAATGGCGTATATATCTCCCCCTTTGGAGTGAGGGTGAGCACACAGCCATCTGTAACGATACAAACTGGCAGCCCCATTACGGTCGGACCAGACATTGTTCTCTTTTCTGCACAAAATGGAAATATTCAAACTCGAGTATCCGTGAACTCCCAG
Source organism: Anaerolineales bacterium (assembly GCA_034435275.1). Classification (GTDB taxonomy): domain Bacteria; phylum Chloroflexota; class Anaerolineae; order Anaerolineales; family Villigracilaceae; genus JBFMCC01. Next base: position 536 of record DAOTXP010000146.1, read on the forward strand.
CGAGAAACAGGTTTTGGTATCGCGGTCGTTGATGATGTTGCAGAACACATAAGCGAATTGGCTGGTTTTGGTGTCTCGCCAGATCAACTTTCAGTCACCTATACAACAAGCACCACCGTTAACGATGTAACCTTGACCGTTCCCGTCACAATCAAGATGAGATATAACCCTCATATACTTGCTGGCGTTGCAGTACTATCCACGGGTGGAGCGGTAGCACTTGGCGGTGGGGAATTCGCGGCCGCCGCCTATGGTGTTTGTAGAGGACTTGCACCGAATTATTGTCGATAGGAGAGGTCAGTATGAGAGATTACATGCTCGACGCCCAAAAGGCCTATGAAATTAGGAATTTTGAAAATGCGCTCCAGCTATATTACCAAGAAATTTCTACGCATCCCGAGAAGATCTTTGCTCGCGAACGTGCGGCAAGATGCCTGTGGATACTAAAGCGACCATTAGATGCTATCGCAATGTGTGAGGAAATTCTAAACTTAGATTCCAACTATGTCATGGCTTATGTGATTGAAGCCGAGGCATACTATGACATGAAGGAGTATTCCAAGGCCGCAGAGAAAATACGGCTAGCATATTCGATAGATCCAACTCATGTTGAGGTGCTTGTTTCTTATGGATCGTTATTGCTACTTGAAAAGGAGACGCATGAGGCGCTCAACATTTTGGAAAAAGCAATTCAAAAAGATCCGAATAGCTATACCGCATATAACAACTTGGCTGTAATCTATGTAGCAAGACGCAACAGGGAAAAAGTTCTGTATTGCGCAAAAGAAATGTATCGCTTGCGCCGCACTATCCTAAATAGGATCCGCCTACTCGTCGCCTACGCGGATTATTACAGACTCACCAATGTCTCGTTTGTGTTTCTTGTCATATTAACACTTACTGCCGAATTGCTCCGCATGTGGGCAGTATTCTGGGGTACGCTCGCATTTATCCTTGCGTTAATTGTTCTCAAGCGTTATCTAAGCCGTTAACAAACATCCCCTTATTCGGCATGATTTAGCGCGCAACGCTTGCCCGCTCGGCGAGAGACTTGGCGAAGCGTCCCCACCGAGGCGTGACCGTCAGGTCTCCCAAGCGGCGCGAAGGTGGTACACTCTGCACATGCCCTCGGCCCATTCCTCCGGCACGACCCTTCGACACGGCTTCGCCAGTCAGGGCAACGCCTACACCAGTTACCAATTTACCAGTCAGCGCAATGAGACCGCGCTCGGGCTGTATTTCTATAATGCAAGATGGTACGACCCTTCGTTAGGCAGATTCACCAGTGCAGACACGCTCGTCCCTGGCGGGGTGCAGGGCTATGACAGGTACGCGTATACGAGCAATAATCCTGTCAAGTATGTGGATCCATCAGGGCATTGGAAGTGCCACGGCAGTGATTATCAGTGCCAGATCCGCGCGCGGAAAATGGGGGAAGCCGAAGACCCACAGTATGATGTTACCGAGTTTCTTATCGAAGAGATGCGGGCAGCCGGAGAGGAGGGATTGATGCTCAGAGAAATGTATGGTGGGCAGGGCGGTCTCTTATTTGTCTACTCATTCATGTTCGGAAAATACTGGCGATACGGACCTAAAAATATAAAAGAGGCTATGTTACGCGACATAGGTGAAGGTGTAATTCTGTGCGGCAGTGATGAATGTCGCTGGGTTGATTATTCCACGCCAGGAAATATTCTTTTTGGATATGCGGTTGAAGCCGCAGGGATGTCTGAAGAATTTTATTCATGGGTAGGTGGATTCGAGCAAATGGGCGACGATTGGGTTAATCCAAATGAGTCGGTCCACAGGGAATGGTGTTCAACCAGTTATTGTGATGATCCGTACGATCTTGCAGCAGTACAATTTGGCGCTCAACTTTACAGGGATTACAAATCAGACATCACATTTGACATCTTTCAAACTGAACTAACAACTGACGTTCTTGGGATGTTCCAGCCTCCTCCATCTAGTTTTACCGCCCCGTTTTCTCCACACCCTCAGAACAACTATTATATGCCAGGAGACTTTGACTATGTTCCCTAAGAAATCCATAGGATGGATAATATTAGGCGCAATAGCCCTGCTGGGTGCTTGTTCTTTTGGTTCCTTCCAATTAGTATTCAAGCGTTGTCTTTTCTGGACTTGCGCGCCTTATCGTGATTTCTCTGTTCTTGACTTGGGAATTCCAGCGAAATATTTTCCAAAAGACGCCGTTGTGGGGGAAATGGGTTATCCTTCTGAATGGGACTGGGCAATTGAAAATGGTCACATGGATATTTTCTGGCAACAGGGAAAAGGAGCAGCACATTACACGGTTTGGCGGTTTGGTACAGAGGGGCAGGCTCTTACTTTTTTTGACAAAATGGCTACAATGGAACAAGAGTTTGGACTCACACCATGTTCAGATTTCGAGGATCTGGCTCTAACTACAAC
>DAOTXP010000147.1:0-27699 GCA_034435275.1 Anaerolineales bacterium
GCGATCCCGTCCCTGCCCGGGGCGGTCGGGACCTTCGAGGGCGCCATCGCCGCGGCGTTAACCCTGCTGACGGGTAACCAGTCCACCTCCCTGGCGGTGGCGTTGACGGCGCGCTTTTATAATTACCTGAACAGCGGCGTCATCGGCGGCATCGGCCTCGCCCGCGAAGGCGAGACGCTCGGTCACGTTTACCGCGAGTTGATGGCGCTGCGGAAGAAGGCTACGCAAGAGTAGCAAACAAGGTTCCGTCATTGCGAGGAGGGCGTTCTTCCCGACGAAGCAATCCCCACCTTATCGCGGAGATTGCTTCGGGCGAGTACGCCCTCGCAATGACGGGGACAATGAGGTTTTATGTCGAGAAACTATCTCATCACCGGCGGAGCGGGTTTCATCGGCTCCAATTACGTCCATCGGCTGTTGTCGCGCGGCGAGCGGGTGACCATTTACGATAACCTGTCACGTGCGGGCGCGCCGCGCAACCTGGAATGGTTAAAGCAGACCTTCGGCGAGAAGTCCTTTGACGTGATCGCCGCGGACGTGCGCGACGCGGCCCAATTAACGGAGTCCGCCCGCGGGTCGGATGTGATCGTGCACCTGGCGGGGCAGGTCGCGGTGACCACGTCGGTCGTCAATCCCAGGGACGATTTCGAGGCCAACGCGCTGGGCACGTTCAACGCGCTGGAGGCGGCGCGGCTTTCGGGTCGGAATCCGATCTTCATTTACGCGTCCACGAACAAAGTCTATGGCGGCATGGAGGATGTGAAAGTGGTGGAGCGCGAAACGCGCTGGCAGTACCAGGACCTGCCGCACGGCTGTCCCGAAACCCAGCCGCTGGATTTTCATTCTCCGTATGGCTGCTCGAAGGGCACAGGCGACCAGTACGTGCGCGACTATCATCGCATCTACGGCCTGCCGACGGTGGTCTTTCGCCAGAGTTGCATTTACGGCACGCGCCAGTTCGGCATCGAAGACCAGGGCTGGGTGGCGTGGTTCATCATCGCCGCGGTGATGGGACGGCCGATCACGATCTACGGCGACGGCAAGCAGATCCGCGACCTGCTGTATGTGGACGATTTGCTGAATGCTTATGACCTCGCCGTCGAGAAAATCGACATCGCCGCAGGGCAGGTCTACAACCTGGGCGGCGGGCCGGCCAACACGCTCTCCATCTGGACCGAGTTCGGGCCGCTTCTCGAAAAACTGACCGGGCATGAGATTCCCGTCGGCCGCGGCGACTGGCGCCCCGGCGACCAGAAGGTCTTCGTGGCAGACATCCGCAAGGCGGCGCGCGAACTCGGCTGGACGCCCAAGGTCAGCGTGGAGCAGGGGGTGGAGAGGTTGTTCGAGTGGGTGCGAGGGAATAAGGGGTTGTTTTAAAATCACTTCCGAAGTCTCAACGACTTCGGAAGTCTTTTGATTCTCATTCGGTCGCTATGTAATTAACTGGCCTGCGTTATAATCTCCCCGCCCCATGAAAATTCTTACCGTTCTCACCTACTACCGCCCGCACACTTCGGGTCTCACCATCTACGCCGAGCGGCTGGCGCGGGCCTTTGCCAGGCGCGGCCACGAAGTGACCGTGATGACCACGCAGTACGACCCGTCCCTGCCGCGCGAGGAGCGGATGGACGGCGTCCGTGTCATCCGCGTGCCTGTCCTGTTCCGCGTCAGCAAGGGAGTCATCGCGCCCACCTTCGGCTGGGTGGCTACCCAACTCGTCGCCCGGCATGAGGTCGTCCAACTGCATCTCCCGCAGTTCGACGCGCCCGGCGTGGCCTTCCGCGCCCGTTTGTTCGGCAAGCCCGCCGTGCTCACCTATCATTGCGACCTGCTCCTGCCGCCCGGCCTGTTCAACCGACTCGTCAATCTCGTCGTCCATTTTCAGAACAACCTGGCAGGAATTCTTTCGAATCACATCGTGACCTACACCCGGGACTACGCCGACCACTCGGACTACCTCTCGCGCTACGCCTCCAAACTGACCCCCATCCTGCCCCCGGTCGAATTGCCGGCTCCTGCCCCGGGCGCGGTCGAAGCCTTTGCCAAGGAACATCGCACCAAAGAAAAGCGTCCCGTCATCGGCATGGTCACACGCTTCGCTTCGGAAAAAGGCGTCGAGATTTTGCTGGATGCCCTGCCCGCAATACTGTCGAAGTATCCCAACGCGCAGGTCATCTACGCGGGACAGCACCTGAACGTGATGGGCGAGCAGGATTATTATGAACGCCTGATCCCGCGCATCCGCGAGTACGAGAAGAAAGGGCAGTGGACCTTCCTGGGCAATCTCTCCCCCCTGCAACTGGCGGCGGTGTATCCCAATCTTGATGTACTCACTGTTCCCTCGCTCAACTCGACGGAGGCCTTCGGTCTCGTGCAGATCGAGGCGATGATGAACGGCGTGCCGTGCGTGCCGTCTGCGCTGCCGGGCGTACGGCAGCCGGTCATGATGCACGGGATGGGCCGCGTTGCCAAAATCGGAGACGCGGCCGGTTTGGCGGAATCCATTCTCGAGGTCCTGGATGAGCCGCACAAATTCCGCGGCGACGTTGCAGGAATCAAAAAGTCTTACGATCCCGATTCCGTCGCGGCGGAATATGAAAAACTGTTTGAGAAATTGATGAGGTAGGGGCACAACAGAACGGTCATCAGCGCGGGCCTTCCATTGCCTGCTGTGCCCCTGCACGCGCCATGAAAGATTTCCTCTATCTCCATATTCGTGACCTGCCCTACTTTCGCGGCTTTCTGCGTGCCATCGAATCACGCTACTATCAGGATTTCGACCTGCCCGCGCCGATCCTGGACGTCGGCTGCGGCGACGGCAACTTCGCCGCGCTGACCTTCGACCGCAAAATTGATGTGGGTCTCGACCCATGGCACGCGCCGATTCATGAGGCGAAACGGTATGACCGATACCGCTTGCTGGTCGAGGCGGATGGCGGGAGGTCGCCGTTTCCCGACGGCTATTTTGCCAGCGCCTTCTCGAACTCGGTGCTGGAACATATTCCGCATGTTCGGCAGGTTTTGAAAGAGACCGCGCGCGTGCTCAAACCCGGCGCGCCGTTCTATTTTTGTGTGCCGAATACGCGCTATCTATCCGAGTTGTCGTTGTCGCGTGTTTTTGGCCGAGGCTACACGGAGTGGTTCCGCAGGATGTCGCGGGTGGAACACGCCATCGAGCCGGAGACCTGGCAGGGCTGGCTCGAAGCGGCGGGCTTCATGCTGGAGCGCTGGTGGCACTACTTTTCGCCTGCGGCGATGCGCGTGTTAGAATGGGGCCACTATTTCGGCGCGCCCACCCTCCTGCCGCGCATCTTGTTCCGCCGCTGGATCATCGCCCCGGCGCGCTGGAATCTCTTTTTTACGGAACGCGCCCTGCGGAAATATGTCGAACATCCCGAGCATCCGCAGGGGACGTTTACGTTTTATGTGGCTAGAAAAGTGGAATAACGATCTTATGCTCTGAGCGCCGTCCTCGGCGCTCGGTTGCCGCCGGGGACGGCGGCTGGAGCACGTGATGGCCTTCGACGAAACATACTTCTCCACACACACGTACGCGAACGTCTCCTTCGCGAAATTCAGCCAGTACTGGTGGTCGAATCGATTCTATGCCATGTTGGCGCGGCGCTACGGGAAGCGCGGTGCGCGCCTGCTCGAGGTCGGCTCCGGCCTCGGCCATCTGGTCGGTCAACTGGAGGACACTTTCCAAACGTATGGCATGGACTTGAATCATTGGGCGGTGAAGAAGTCGAAAGCCATCGTCCAGCGAACATCCTTGCAGACGGCCAGCGCGCAGGAACTGCCGTTTGCGGATGCCTCTTTTAACCTGGTCATCATCAAGCACATCATCGAGCACCTCCCGGACCCGGCGCGGGCCATCCGCGAGATCGGCCGCGTCACTGAGCCCGGCGGGACGCTCATCCTCGCCACGCCGAACCTGTCATCCCTGCTCAGACCGTGGAAGGGCGAACGCTGGATCGGCTACCAGGACCCCACGCACATCTCGCTCAAGCCGCCCGAGGAATGGTTGTCGCTGATTCAGGACGCGGGCTTCCGCTTGAAGCGGGTGTTCGCCGACGGCTTCTGGGACGTGCCGTATGTTCCCATCGTCCCCAAACAAATCCAAAAACTGTTCTTCGGCTCGCTGGGCGGATTCCAGGCCATCACAGGCTTCGTCTTCCTGCCGGTGCGGTGGGGCGAAAGTATCATGGTCATCGCCGCGAAACAGGGATAATATTCCGCAGTCTATGAACGAACCCACCGTCCTCGATTACGTCAAGTCCATCTTCAAAGACTGGAAGTCGTTTTTCGGCTTTCTGCGCGCCCTCCTCCGCCACGCCAGTACGATGGATATGGTGGAGACCGCCCCGGCTGAACCGATCGGCGTTGAAACGCCAGCCTCCGAACCTTCCAACCTGCAACCTGCGACCCCATTCCCCTGGCGCACCATCGTTGCATTGATCCTGGCCCTCGCCGCCCAGCGTTTTCTGGAACCGGCCAGCCGCCAGGTTTCATTGAGCATTGCCCTGTATCTCGCCTCGGCTGGACTTTTACTTTGGGCCTTCTACACCGGCGAATGGATGCTCCCCGCGGGCGATTCGCAGACCCGCCGCGCCGACCCGTTGACCATGAGTGCCGTTCCATTCTTTCTGTCACTGGCGTTATTGCTGGGAGCGTTCCTTGATTTCAAGGAGGGGATGTTCAACTGGCATAACACGCTTCTCTGGCTGGCGGGGACGGGATGCTTCGTCTGGGCGGTGTGGATTCGGCGGCCGCGCGTGCCAAAGTCCGCGGCGCGAACCGACTGGGGCTGGATCGCGTTACTCGCGGCCGCGTCCGCGCTGGTTGTCTTCTTCCGCGTCTATCGGCTAAGTGACGTCCCCGGCCAGCCGTTCAGCGACCACGCCGAAAAGATCCTGGATATTTACGACATCACGCAGGGACAGACGTGGGTGTTCTTCGAGCGTAACACCGGGCGCGAGGCGATTCAATTCTATTGGACTTTGCTGATGGACTGGATTTTCAAAACCGGACTGACCTTCGAGAGCCTGAAGATCGGCACCGTCCTGCTCGGCCTGCTGACTCTGCCCTTCATGTATCTGCTTGGGAAGGAAGTAGGCGGACGGCGCACCGGTCTGCTGGCGCTGGCGATGACCGGCATCGGTTACTGGCCGAACGTGATCTCGCGCGTCGGTCTGCGTTTTCCGCTGTATCCGCTTTTCGTCGCGCCGACGCTGTATTACCTGTTCCGCGGCCTGCGCACGCAGAACCGCAATGACTTTATTCTCTCAGGTGTTTTCCTCGGCCTCGGCCTGCACGGGTACAGCCCGTTCCGCATCGTTCCGATCCTGGTGGTGCTGGCCATCGGCCTGTATCTCCTGCACGTGCGTTCGAAGGAGGAGCGCAGCCAGGCCGCGCTGTGGCTGGTGGTCCTGGCGTTGACCTCGCTGGCAGTCTTCCTGCCATTGTTTCGTTACGCCATCGAGTTCCCCGAATTTTTTACTTACCGCGCGCTCTCGCGACTCGGCCCGCTGGAACAACCCCTGCCCGGGCCGTGGTATCAGATTTTGATCTCCAACGTCGGCCGCGCCCTTTTGCTCGTGAATTACGACAACGGCGGTATCTGGACCAATTCAGTGATGAACCGCCCCGCGCTGGATGTAGTCACCGCGGCGCTGTTCGTGATCGGACTCGTGCTCCTGCTGGCGCGGTACGCGCGCCGCCGCGGCTGGCTGGACCTGTTCCTGATCCTCGCCATCCCGATTCTTCAACTCCCCTCCAGCCTGTCGCTGGCCTACCCGGAGGAAAATCCCGCCATCAACCGCGCCGGCGGATCGCTGGTGGTGATCTTCCTCATCGCCGCGCTGGCGCTGGACGGCCTGCTGACCGCCCTTTCGTCCGGGCTGACTCGCCGCGGACGCACCCTCGCCGTCTGGGGCGCGGCAGGACTGCTCCTGTTTTGGTCCGGCGCGCAGAATTATGACCTGGTCTTCAATCAATACGCTGCACAATACAAGATCTCGGTCTGGAACGTGACCGACATGGGTGAGGTCATCAAGGAGTTCGGCGAGACGTATGGCACGACCGACACGGTCTGGATCGTGCCGTATCCTTTCTGGATTGACACGCGTCTGCCGGGCATCGAGGCGGGAATCCCGAACCGCGACTTTGCCATCTACCGCGATAACCTGCCGAGCACGCTGGGCATCCCCGGGCCGAAACTGTTCATCGTCAAGGCCGAAGCGAACATCCCGCAGGACAACGACCAGGCCACGCTGGACGTGCTGGCCCAGTTATATCCGCAGGGCACACTGACCCTGCACGAGGCCGAGATACCGGGCTTCGGGTTTTGGATGTACTTTGTCCCGGCCGAAAACTAGACTACAATTTGCCGCTATGCGTGAAACCCGTTCATGGATCTATGATTTGCTGTTAGTTGCCGTGTTGGTCCTCGCGGCGGCTTTTCGTATCGTCGGCCTGAATTGGGATGACAACCATCATCTTCATCCGGACGAACGCTTCCTCACGATGGTCGAAAGCGGCCTGCAGGTGAAGAAATGCGCCGAGCCCGGCTTGACCGTCGAGCAGTGCCCCGAAGACCAGAAAGTCTGGATCGGTTTTTCGGACTATTTCGACACAGCCGCCTCCACCCTCAATCCGCATAATCGCGGCTACGGCTTCTTCGTCTACGGCACACTGCCGATCTTCATCGTGCGCTACATCGCCGAATGGCTGGGACAGACCGGCTACGACGAGGTGCATCTGGTCGGGCGGCAGGTCTCGGCCATCGCCGACCTTGGCACCATCCTCCTGCTTTACCTGATCGCCGCGCGGCTGTATGGACGCAAGGTCGCTTTGCTGGCCGCGGCCTTCTCCGCTTTCGCCGTGATGCAGATCCAGCAGTCGCATTTCTTTACCACCGACAACCCGCTGGTCTTCTTCATGTTCCTGGCATTGTACATTGCCGTTCAGGTCGCGAGCAGCGGGAATCGAGAATCGGAAAACGGGAATCGGGAATTGGAATTCGGGAGTTGGGAGTCGGGTGAAGAACGGCCCTCCGATTCCCAAATCACGACTCCAAACTTGCGCTTTACGGATTACGCATTACGCTTCCTCCGTGACCCCCTGCTGTGGCTCTCGCTGGCCTTTGGCTTTGCCCTCGGCATGGCGGCCGCCTCCAAGATCAACGCGGTGGTGCTGGCGGTGATGCTCCCGGCCGCGCTGGCGGTCCGCTTCGCGCGGACAACGAACGATGTCCAGCCCTCCACCCTCCACCGTCCACCGTCTATTGACTGGCCTCTCATCGTCACCTGCCTCGTCGCGGGCGGATTCGCGACCGTTCTGGCCTTCCGCCTCTTTCAGCCATATGCCTTCAGCGGCCCGGGCTTCTTCGGCCTCGCGCCCAATGAAGCCTGGATCAACAACCTGCGCGACCTGAGCGCGCAGGCCAGCGGCGACGCCGACCTGCCCTTTGCCCTGCAATGGGCGCGGCGGAATCATCTCTACTCCGGCACGAATCTCACCGTCTATGGCCTTGGCCTGCCGCTGGGCATCCTTGCCTGGATTGGTTTCCTCTTCATGGGTTGGAAGATCCTGCGCGGTGAATGGCGTCAGCATCTCCTGCTCTGGGCCTGGACCGCGGCCTACTTCGGCTGGCAGTCGCTTCAATTCAACCCGACTATGCGTTATCAATTACCGGTCTATCCGCTGCTGGCGATGATGGCGGCCTGGGTGGTGTTTCAAGTTGCAGGTTTAAGGGTAAAAGTTCGGCGCGACGGACAACCTTCAACTTTCAACCTTCGACCTTTGGCTGTCATATTGGGCGCAGGCGTATTGATCGCCACCGCGCTGTGGGCGCTGGCTTTCATCCAGATTTACCTGAAGCCGCAACCGCGCGTCGCCGCAGCTGAGTGGATCTACGCCAACCTGCCTGGGCCGGTCAACCTGCGGCTCGACACGGCGGACGGCGAGTTTCAACAGCCGATCCCGTTCCCATACGGCGCGACGATTCAGCACGACGCGCCTCACCTGCTGTCCTTTGTCGCGAAACACAGCGGGACGCTGACCGAGATCTACTTCCCGCACGTGCTGTCTGTGCCCGTTTCCACCCAGACCTTCAGCCTGAGTCTGGCCCTCACACCGGACGCGCCGCCCGAAGCGGTCCTTGCCGCCGCCGCGCTGACGGATGACTTTGCCCCGCAGGACGATCCGCGCGGCGAGGGTTACTCCCTCGTCCTCGACCGTCCGGTCACATTGACCGAGGCTGAAACCTATTTTCTCAAACTTGAGACCACCGCTGCATTGACCCTCGAAGGCGCGGCGCCCATCAACGAATCCTCCTGGGACGACGGCCTGCCCATGCCCTTGCAGGGTTACGACGGCTTCGGTGGAATCTATAACGGCAACCTGAACTTCGAGATGTATTGGGATGACAATGCCGACAAACTGACGCGTTTCGTCACTACGCTGGATCAGGGCGATGCCATTTTCATCACATCCAACCGTCAATGGGCTTCGATCCCGCGTGTGCCGGAGCGGTACCCGTTGAGCACGGAGTATTATCGTCTGCTCATCGGCTGTCCCGCAGACAAGGACATCATCTGGTGTTACAATGTCGCCCGCCCCGGCATGTTCGAGGGCCAACTCGGTTATGAATTAACCGCCGTCTTTGAATCCTATCCCACCCTCGAAATCCCCGGCCTGTTCAAGTGGGAATTCAACGACCAGTTCGCCGAAGAGGCTTTCACGGTCTACGATCATCCGAAGGTGCTCATCTTCCAGAAGCGCGCCGACTTCGACGCGGCGCAAGTGCAGGCACTGCTCGGCGCAGTGGATCTCACACACGTGGTCCATCTCACGCCCAAAGCGGCCAGTTCGTATCAATTCAAGGACCTGCTCCTGCCGCCCGACCGTCTCGCGCAGCAACAGGCCGGCGGCACGTGGTCGGACCTGTTCGATTACGACTGGCTGCAAAACAAATATCCATATTTCGGATTGCTCATCTGGTATCTGTTCGTCTTCGTGCTCGGATTGTTCACGTATCCGATCATCCGCCGCGTCCTGCCCGGCCTGGCGGACAAGGGGTATCCGCTGGCGCGCACGCTGGGGCTGGTGATCCTCGCCTATGCGCCGTGGCTGTTAGGCTCGCTGGGAATCGCGTACAGCCGCGCGAGCATCGCGGTCGTGTTCGCCGCGATCCTGCTGATCGGGGCGTGGCAGGCCTGGGTCCAGAAAGACGCGCTGATTTCCGAATGGAAGTCGAATCGTCGCTACTTCCTGATAGTCGAAGGTCTCTTCCTGGCTTTCTTCATCGTTGACCTGCTCATCCGTCTCGGCAATCCCGATTTGTGGCATCCGTCGAAGGGCGGAGAGCGGCCGATGGATTTTTCGTATTTCAATGCCGTGCTTCGGTCAACAACCTTCCCGCCTTATGACCCGTGGTACGCGGGCGGCTATATCAATTATTACTATTACGGCTTCGTGCTGGTGGGCACGCCGGTGAAACTGCTGGGCATCGTGCCGACGATTGCCTTCAACTTTATTTTGCCAACATGGTTTGCGTTAGTGGGCATCAGCGCCTTTTCGGTGGGATGGAATCTGGTCGCAGGTTCAAAGTTGAAAGTTGAAAGTTCGGAAGGTGAAGACCATCAACCATCATCCTTCAATCTTCAACTGACTGCCGGTCTTGCGGCCGCGGCCCTGATGATTCTGCTGGGGAATCTTGGCACGGTGCAGATGCTGTATCAGGGATTCCAGCGCATGGCCGCGCCGGGCGGGATCATCACGGACGCGAACTTCTTCCAGCGCCTGTCGTGGTTCATGCAGGGCGTGGGCAGGAGTTTGTCCGGGGAGGTTCTGCCGATCGGTTATGGCGACTGGTATTGGAATCCCAGCCGCGTCATCCCGCCGGGACCGGGCAACGAGATCACCGAGTTCCCGCTGTTCACGTTCCTATACAGCGACTTGCACGCGCACATGATCGTCATGCCGGTGACGCTGTTCGTCGTGGCGTGGGCACTGTCGTTTGTGTTTTATTTGCGCGGCGAACAGAAGAATGGACGCGGACTCGCCTCGCTATTATTGAGCCTGATCATGCCGCTCGGTTTTGGCGCGCTGGTGCTTGGCGCGATCTATCCGACCAACACGTGGGATACATTTACTTACCTGCCCCTGGCCGCGCTGGCGGCAGGCTATGCTTTGTTCCGTTACCTGCCATTAACAGAGAGACGGTTTGGCCTGCCTCCGATGATTCAGCGCATCGGGTTGACCCTGGCGGGCATGGCCGCGCTCGCCGTTCTGTCGCGCTGGTTCTATCAGCCGTTCTTCCATTGGTTCGGCCAGGGCTATGGTCAAGTTGATCCATGGACGGCTTCGCACACGCCGATCTCCTCGTACCTGACTCACTGGGGCCTGTTTCTGTTCGTCCTCTTTTTCTGGATGGCGTGGGAGACGCGCGAGTGGATGGCCTCCACGCCTCTTTCCCATTTGAAGAAACTGCGTCCATATCAACTGGTCATCGAACTGCTTGTCGCGGCCTTCTTCATCGCGCTCTTCTATCTCATCTACAAGGAAGTGGGCATCGGCGCGATCGCGCTTCCGATGGCGGTCTGGGCAGGCGTGCTGGTCCTGCGGCCGGGCCTGACGGAGTCCCGGCGCGCGGCGCTCTTCCTCATCGGCACGGGCCTCACGCTCACCATCGTGGTCGAACTGGTCGCGCTGGTGGGCGACATTGGCCGCATGAACACCATCTTCAAGATCTACCTCCAGGCGTGGACCCTGCTCGCGGTCAGCGCGGGCGCGGCCTTTGCCTGGACCCTGATGGACATCGCGCGTTGGTCGCGGCGCTGGCGCGGCACCTGGCAGGCGGGACTGTCCATCCTGCTGGCCTGCGCGGCGCTGTTCTCCGTCTCGGCCACCGCGGACAAGGTGCGCGACCGCATGACTCCTACGGCGCCGCATTCGCTCGACTCGATGGCATATATGGAAACCTCGCTTCTATGGGACTCGGTCAACATGGACATCGGGCAGGATTACCGTGCCATCCGCTGGATGCAGGATCATGTGCAGGGTTCGCCTGTGATCGTCGAGGCCAACCTGCCCGAATACCGCTGGGGCACGCGCTACACCATCTACACCGGCCTGCCCAACGTGCTCGGCTGGAACTGGCACCAGCGCCAGCAGCGCGCCCTCATCCCGCCCAATCTCATCACGGATCGCATCACCGAAATCCAGGATTTCTACACCACGCTCGATCCTGTGGCAGCCAGGGCCTTTCTCGATAAATACAACGTCCGTTACATCATCGTCGGGCAGTTGGAGCAGATCTACTATCCCGGCGCGGGGCTGGAAAAGTTTCCCGTACAAAATGGCATCCTGTGGCGCGAGGTCTTCCGCGATAACCAGACTGCCGTTTACGAGGTGATTCGTTGATCTATCACATCGCCTCGCGCGCCGACTGGCAGTCCGCGCAGAAAAACGGCAGTTACACCGCCGACAGTCTCGCCGCAGAGGGCTTCATCCACTGCTCGAAGGCGGAGCAGGTGGCGGGCGTAGCCAGGCGTTTCTATGCCGGTCGGCGCGGACTTGTCCTGCTTGTAATTGATCCGCAAAAGTTAACCTCTGACTTGCGTTATGAGCTGGGCAGTGACAGGCCCGATGAGTTGTTCCCGCACATCTACGGGCCGCTGAATCTCGAAGCGGTCGCATCCGCCCTTGACTTCGAGCCCGACTCCGCGAAAACGTGGACGCCGCCGCCCGTATGACCGCGCTCTTACCCTCGCGCATCGCCATCCGCGCCGCGCGTCCCGACGACGCACCGCTGGCCGCGCAGTTGTTCCGCCTCTCGATGGGCGGGCTGGCCGAGTTGCTTTTCGATGACGACGCCCGCAAAACGGAATTGACCCTCATCCGTCTGTTCACGCGGGACGCGGGACGTTTCGGTTTCGGGGTCACGGTCATAGCGGAGGTGGAGAAAAAACCTGTGGGTGTGCTGGCGGCCTTTTCCGGCGCGGACATCCCCCGTCTGAATCTGGAGGCGTTCGCCGCGTTCCCGAAGGTGCTTGGTCTGGCCGGGACGTCCCGTCTATTCTGGCGCGCCATCCCGCACGCGTCCATCGAGGAGGCCAGAGCGGACGAGTATTATGTCAGCAACGTGGGCGTCCTGCCGGAAGCGCAGGGACACGGAATTGGCACGCGGCTGATGCAGTTTGCCGAGGAGGCCGCGCAGGCCGCGGGCTTGAAGAAATGCTCCCTGCTGGTTGGTACGAACAACAGCGGCGCGCGCCGCTTGTATGAACGGCTGGGCTACGAGGTTATGTTCACCCGCCCCCACGTCAACCCTGCCCTCAGTTACAATCGGATGGTCAAGCAATTGGGTTCCCGAACATGATCTCCTTTCTCTCTTGGTATTTTGTCACCACCCTGCTCGGCTGGCTGACCTTCCCGCTGGCCTGGCGTTTGTTCCCCGGCCTGTCCGACCGCGGCTATACCCTGGCGCGCTCGCTCGGGCTGTTGGGCTGGGCCTACATCTTCTGGCTGTTGGCTTCGTTGGGCGTCCTGCGCAACGATGTGGCGGGCATCTTGTTCGGCCTGTTCGCGGTGATCGCGTTGAGCGCGTGGATTCTGGCGAAGGATTCCGCCGCGCTGCTCGATTGGCTGAAAGCCAACCTGCGCCTCGTCGTCACGACCGAGATCCTCTTCCTCGTTGCTTTTGCGTTTCTCGCCACTGTCCGCGCCGCCAACCCGGAGATTGTCGGCACGGAGAAGCCGATGGAACTGGCCTTCATCAACGCGACCATGCGTTCCGAATCTTTTCCGCCGAACGATCCATGGCTTTCGGGCTACGCGATTTCCTACTATTACTTCGGTTATGTGATGACAGCCATGCTCGCCAAATTGACTTCCGTGCCCGGCGGCGTGGCCTTCAACCTGATGCTCTCGCTGGTCTTCGCCCTCGGCGCGCTCGGGGCGTATGGGATTGTCTACAATTTACTGGCGGCCTACCAGGACCATAGACCGCCGACCGCCGACCGTGGTTCACTGTCCACCGGCCACCGGCCACCGTCAACTCTTCCCCTGCTCGGCCCCCTCTTTCTTCTCATCTTCGGCAACCTCGAGGGACTGCTCGAAGTCCTGCACCGCTTCGGCCTGTTCTGGCGTTTCAATGCGGATGGGACAGCCGTTTCCTCTTTTTGGAACTGGCTGGCCATCAAAGACCTGAAGGACGCGCCCCTCCCGCCGCTGAACGGCGTTCCCGACCGTTTCTGGTGGTGGTGGCGCGCCTCGCGCGTCGTGCAGGATTACGACCTGTTCGGCAATCCCATCGAGATCATTGACGAATTCCCATTTTTTTCCTATTTATTGGGCGACCTGCATCCGCACGTGCTGGCGTTGCCCTTCGGCCTGCTGGCGGTTGCGGCCGCGCTTAACTTGTTCCTCGGCGGCTGGCGCGGCGAAATCCGCATCTTTGGCCGTACCCTCTTCATCAACTGGATAGGCTTCGCTTTCATCGCCCTCCTGCTGGGCGGGCTGGCCTTCCTCAACACCTGGGATATCCTCATCGCCGCGGCGCTGATCGTCGGCGCGTATGTGCTGGCACGTGTCCATGCTGAGGGCTGGAATTGGAAACGTCTCGAAGATGTCTTCCTCCTCGGCCTGCCCCTGGGGGCGTCCGCGATCCTGCTCTATCTGCCCTTTTACATTGGTTTCTCCTCGCAGGCGGGCGGCCCTCTGCCAAACCTGCTCTTCCCCACGCGCGGCGCGCATTTGTGGGTCATGTTTGGAACCCTCCTCCCGTTTCTCTTTGTCTGGCTGTACTATCTTCATCGCCAGCGGACTCCGGCAAACTGGCGCACGGCTCTCTTCCTGACCCTCGGCCTGGGACTCGGCCTGTGGGCCTTTTCCTGGCTGTTGGCGTTCCTCATTCAAATCCGTGACCCGCTCGTGGCCTCGGAGTATCTCGCCTCGCAGGGAATCCCCAATCTGGGCGGCTTGTTCGCGGCGGCTTTCGGGCGGCGGCTCGTTTATATCGGCGGCCTGCTCACTTTGCTGGCTTTGTTGATTCCCACGCTCGCCTTCCTGTTGAAGCAGGATTCACGCGAACCGAATGATCAACCTTCCAGCCTTCAACCTTCGATCTTTGCGCTCTTCCTTCTCCTGCTTGCCACCCTTCTCGTCCTCGCCCCGGACTTCGTCTATTTGCGCGACCAGTTCGGCTCACGTATGAACACGGTCTTCAAGTTCTATTATCAAGCCTGGCAGTTGTGGGCACTGGCCGCGGCTTTCGGCGCGGCGGTGTTGATCCAGAACCTGCGCGGTCGCTCTTCTTTCCTCTTTCACCTCTTTCTTGGTGTTTTGATCGTGATCGGCTTAATCTATCCAATCTTCGGCATGGACAACAAGACCAACCACTTCAAGCCCTACGCAGGCTGGACCCTGGACGGGGCCGCGCACCTCGACCTCGAGGTCCCGGACGACGCGGCGGCCATCCGCTGGCTGCAAACCGCGCCGTTCGGAGTCGTCGCGGAGGCGGTCGACCCCGGCAGTTACACGCCCTACGCGCGCGTCGCCACCCACAGCGGCCTGCCGACCGTGCTCGGCTGGCCCGGTCACGAGTCCCAGTGGCGCGGCGGATTTGCCGAACAGGGCACACGCGCCCAGGATATCGAGACGCTCTATGTCACGCCCGATTGGGAAACTGCGCAACTGATTCTGAATCGGTACAATATCCGCTACGTTTTCGTCGGCACGCTCGAACGGACGAAGTACGCGCTGGCGGAGGAAAAATTCTTCCAACACCTTGTCCCGGTCTTTCAGCAGGGCGGCACGGTCATTTACGAAGTGCCGCAAAGGACAAACTAGCGTAAAATACACTTACCATGCAAAACCGCCGCATTCCCCGCGAACCGCTTTTCTATTTCATCGCTTTTCTGCTTGCCGTGGGACTTCGTTTTGTCGGCCTCGGCAAACCCTCGTTGACCGATTTCGAGGCGGGCTGGGCGCTTCAATCCCTCGGCCTCGCGCAGGGCACGGACCCGGCCCTCGGCCCGAACCCGGCCTATGTCCTGCTTACCAGCATCTTGTTTTACATCTTTGGATCCAGCAATTTCCTGGCGCGATTCTGGCCCGCCCTGGCCGGCAGCTTGCTGGTTTTTGTTCCCTATCTCTTTCAACAGAGTCTCAAACCGCGCGCTGCGCTTATCCTGGCCTTCTTCCTCGCAATGGATCCCGGCTTGGTGGCCGTCTCGCGCATGGCGGGTGGACCGATTCTGGCGGTGCTGTTCCTCCTGCTGGCCTGGGCCATGTGGTCCCAGGCGCGGCCGCAGTGGGCCGGTGTCTTCGGTGCGCTGACTCTGCTCTCCGGCCCGGCTGCCTGGGCTGGCCTGCTCGGCCTTGTCCTTGCCTGGATGATCCGTCAGGGACTTGAGCGCTCGCCCTCCAGTGAATCCTCGACCGAGACATCCCCAACCTCGCCCGGCGAACCTGCCCGGCCTGAACCCCCGCCGCAGAAAACCGAA
Organism: Anaerolineales bacterium; assembly: GCA_034435275.1. Taxonomy (GTDB): domain Bacteria; phylum Chloroflexota; class Anaerolineae; order Anaerolineales; family Villigracilaceae; genus JBFMCC01. The sequence goes on from DAOTXP010000147.1 coordinate 15,513, forward strand.
ACCTGGAAACCAGCAGTCTTCCCCTTCATCGTCACTCTCCTGCTCGGCGGATCGCTGCTCTTCCTCGCGCCGGGCGGATTGAGCGCGTGGGCCGGCGCGTTGCCTGCATACTTGAAGGGCTGGGTCACGCCCTCCGGGGTCCCGGCCGGGCGATTGCTATTTGCCCTTGCCGTCTACCAGCCGCTGGCTTTGCTATTTGCTCTAGTCACCCTCCTCCTCGGCTGGTGGCAGGGACGCCGCCGCGCCATCCGCCTCGGCTTGTGGTTCGTCATCGCGCTCTTCCTCGCGCTGGCCCATCCATCGCGTCAGGTTGTGGATTTGGTTTGGGCGCTCATTCCACTCTGGGCGTTGGCCGCCCTGGAACTCTCGCGTCACCTTGCCTTCCCACAGGAAGACCGCCTCGAACTGACCGGCGTCTTCTTCTTCACCGTTCTCCTGCTTGTCTTTGCCTGGCTCGATCTGGCCGGGCTGGTGTGGACCGGCCTGCCCTCTCAGCAGGGCACAGTGCGCATCTGGCTTTTCATCGGATCGCTGGCACTACTGTTTGTCAGCCTCTTCCTCGTCGCCTTTGGCTGGTCGCGGCCGATTGCGCGCCTCGGCGGGGTATGGGGCGCGGCGGCCGTCCTCGCTTTTTACACCCTCGGCGCGGCTTGGGGTGCGACTGGCCTGCGTACGCCCGGCGGAGTCGAACTGTGGATGAACGACCGCACTGTCGCCCAGGCGGACCTGCTCGCGCAGACGGCAAACGATGTCTCCGAATGGAGCACGGGTCATAACGACGCACTGCCGGTGACCGTGCTCATGGCCGATTCCCCGTCTGTGCGTTGGGCGCTCCGAAACCACGCCCCGAGTCCCGTCACCAGCCTGGACCCGGCCTCCGCACCTCCGCTGGTGGTCACTCCCGCACAGGATACCGTGGGTCTCGCGGCCGCCTATCGCGGGCAGGACTTCTTCTGGCGGCAGACGCCCCTCTGGGACGCGCTCCTGCCGACCGACTGGTTACGTTGGTATTTCTTCCGCGATATGCCGATGGAATCCGAGACCATTGTGCTGTGGGCACGTGACGACCTGTTCCTCGACGCGCGATAATCCAATTTCAAAGGTGTTTCTTTCGCCTCATGCCTCAACGCCCTCCCGCCATCATTGCCATTGACGGTCCCGCCGCCTCGGGGAAATCCACCCTCGGGCGGCGTCTCGCGGATGCGCTCGGTTACCTGTTCTTCGATACCGGCGTGATGTACCGCGCCATCACCTGGGCCGCTCTCCAACGCGGCGTGGATGTGCGCGATGAGACCGCCGTCACCGCGTTGGCCGAATCCACGTCCATTGATGTGCGTCCGCCCTCCAGCTCGGACCGCGCCTGTGATGTGCTGGTGGAGGGGAAAGACATTACGTGGGAAACCCGCCGCCCCGAAGTGGATGCCAATGTCTCAATCGTCTCTGCCTATCCCGGTGTGCGCCGCGCTCTCGGTCAGCAGCAGCGCCGCATCGGTCAGCGCGGACGCGTGGTGATGGTGGGACGCGATATCGGCACGGTCGTTTTGCCCGAAGCCGATTTGAAGATCTATCTCGACGCCTCGACCGGTGAACGCGCCCGCCGCCGCTTTGAAGAGATCGTTGCCCGCGGCGGCGCCGCTGACTTAAACGAGATCCAGGCCAAGGTCGAGGAAAGAGACCGCATCGATTCGACCCGCGCAGTCGCGCCGCTTCGTCCGGCCGAGGATGCGATCCACCTCGATTCGGATAAAATGTCCGCCGATGAGGTGTTCGAGACCGTGAAGGCGTTGTGCCAGTGACCGAAACGTTCCACATTCCCCTGCGTTACCGCCTCACCCGCCCGATTTTGAAGGTTGTCTTTCGGGCTATTTTTCGCGTGTTGGCGCGCATCCGGGTCACGGGACAGGAGAATGTTCCGCGCGGCACATCGTACATTGTTGCCATCAATCACATCTCGATTTACGATCCACCCTTCGCGGCCGCCTTCTGGCCCGAATCGCTGGAGATCATCGGCGCGGCCGACGTGTTCGATAAGCCTGGCCAGGGACAACTGCTTCGGCTTTATGGCGTGACGCCGGTGCACCGCGGCGAGTACGACCGCGCCCTGCTGGAGCACGTGATCCGCCTCCTGCGCGCCGGCCGCCGCCTGCTGATTGCCCCGGAGGGTGGACGTTCCCACGTGACCGCCATGCGGCGGGCGCATCCCGGCGTCGCCTACCTCGTCGAGCAGACCGGCGCGCCGGTCCTGCCGGTGGGCGTGGTGGGCACGACGGAGGATTTCTGGCAACGCGCCAAACGCGGCGAGCGTCCGCAGTTGGAACTGCGCATTGGCAGACCGATTCAACTCCCGCCGGTCGAGGGAAAAGGTCCCGCGCGTCGCGAGGCGCGTCAGCACAACGCCGACCTGGTCATGCGTCACGTGGCCGGCCTTCTGCCTGAAGAATATCGAGGGGTGTATGCAGAAACAGCCATCCTCCCCGCCGAAACCAGTCGCTGAGAAGTTCCGTCCCGAATTGACGCGCCTGCCTAAATATACATTGGCGCGCCGGTGGTTTCGCCGCTTTCTGCGAGGGATGGCGCGCCCGATTGTGAATTTCTGGCTGCGGCCCAATGTGCAGGGTTTGGAAAATTTCCCTAAAAATGGACCTGCCATCATCGTGATGAATCATCTGGGCGACGCCGACGCGGTGCTTCTGCTTTCCTATTTGCCGACCATCGAGATTGATCCGCTCGGCGCGAGCGACTTGTACGACCTGAAGTGGCTGGCTGTGCTTGGCGATTGGTATGGCGTCATCTGGCTGCACCGCGGCCGCGCGGACCGCCGCGCTCTGGCTTGTGCGCTGGAATCGCTCCGTCGTGGACGATTCGTCGCCATCGCGCCGGAGGGACGCGAGAGCCTGAGTCGTTCGCTGGAGGAAGGCAATTTGGGCGCGGCTTTCCTGGCCTTGAAGGGAGATGTGCCGGTCATCCCCATTGCCGTGACCGGCACAGAGAACGAGCGCGTTTATGGATCGTTGCAACGGTTCCGCCCGCGCCGCACACGCGCCACGATGACGGTAGGCAGGCCCTTCCGCTTGGCGCAGACCGGCGGACGCCGCGAATCCATGCGGCTGGGCACCGAGCGCATCATGCAGGAACTGGCCCGCTTACTGCCCGAAGAGTATCGCGGCGTATATGCCGGATGGGTTCGGGAAATGTAACGCGCCGAAAATCACGTTCCCGGTGGGATTGCGGCTATAATCTTAAGCGTCTATTCGTGAAATTCGCGCCGTTCGCGTTAAAAGGCTCCTTGGCGTTTAGCGCATCACTGATGTCTTGACCACCACCAAAATGTCTTTGCCATGAGTTTCATCGGAACCCTGCTGACCAGTCCGTTTTACCTGCCGGGCCCCGGCCTGTTCGGTTGGGGAATGTGGCTTTTCCTGTTCGGAGTGGTTGGTCTTCTAATCACCCGCTGGCGCACTCTCCAGCCTGCCTGGAGTGGCCGTTCATGGGGATGGTTCCTTGGCCTGCTCATCCTCACTCCCCTGACCGGTTTGTTCCTCGGCCTGCGGTCCGCTTCCGGCGGAGGCCTGCCCCTGCCGGGTGTCCCGGCCGAACCGACGGCCCCGGCCGTGATGCTCTTCTCGGCTCTGCCGTGGATGCTGGCGGCCGGGCCGCTCGGTCCGCTCGGAGCGGCCGCGCTCGGCGCGCTGGCTGGTCTTCTGCGCGGACTCTGGGATACGCATACCCTCTATACCACGGTGAATCTGGCGCTTCTGGCGACGGTCTTTGCCGTCAACGTGCGCCAGCGGTTCCGCACGCCGCTATATGGCCTGATGCGCCAGCCGCTGATCAGTGCGCTCATGCTCATCCCGCTGTATGCCCTGCTTTATCTGATCGGCGCGTTTTTCTCGACAGCCGCCTCGGTCACGGCCCGCCTCGATTATGCCCTCAGCAACCTGGGCATTGCGTCGTTCTCCTTCGGCATCGAGATGCTGGTGGGCGGTTTGATCGCCCAAGTCGCGGCCACCGCCTTTTCGGCCGCGTGGGGGCGCGATGAGCCGCTCCAGCCCTCGCCCGCCGAAAAAAGCCTCGAGACCCGGTTCCTGCTCGGCACTGGAACGTTCATCTCCCTGCTCCTGCTCACCCTGCTGGTCGGCGACTGGCTGGTAGCCGGGCGCGCCGCGCAGGGCATGCTGCGCGACCGCCTGTCCAGCACGGCCAGGTCCTCCTCCAAGAGCGTGCCCTTCTTCCTCGAAACGGGACAAAACCTCGCCGTCCAGCTGGCTTCGGACCCGCGCCTGCTCGACTTGGCCGACCCCGAACTCTCGTCCCTGCTCGGTCAGCGGATTCAATCTAGTCCATATTTCGACCAGTTCTTTGTGATTGATGTCTCCTCTGAGTCTGTGCTGGGGGCCTACCCGCCCGCGGTGCGCGCCGATTTCAGCCTGTATCCGGAAGAAGAGGCCGGCCTGTCTCTCGCCGCCAGCGGCGTGTTGACGCAGATCTATACCGTCCCGCCCGTCACGCGCGGCGCAGGCGCGGCGCGCGTCTCGTTCATGATCGCCATCGTGGATAACTCCGGGCAAGTGCAACGCGTTCTGCTCGGCCGCACGGACCTCGGCACCAACCCGCTCACCCAACCCCTGATCAGCAGCCTTCAAAGTGTTTCCGAGTTGAACGGTGAAGGTGCCCTGCTCGACGAGAATGGCGTGATTCTGTATCATCCTGATTTCAACCGCATCATGACCGTTTACAACGGCCGCCGCGCCGCGGAAGCGGAATTCTATGCCGAGACCGCCTCCACCGGTACGCGCCAGTGGGTCTATTATCAACCGGTCGAGGGGCGTCCGTGGGCTATCGCGCTCAGCATCCCGGCCGAGCAGGCGCAGCAACTGGCCTTGCAGATCGCCCTGCCACTTTCACTGATGATCCTCGCGCTGGCACTGGTGGCACTGATCGCCCTGCGTTTCGGCCTGCGCGCCGTGACCGGGTCCCTGCAGACGCTGGCTGTGGAGGCCAAACGCATTGCCGACGGCAAACTTGACCGACCCTTGCATGTGGACGGGGTGGACGAGGTCGGCCAGTTGCGGCGCGCCTTCGAGCAGATGCGCGCCAGCCTGCGCGCCCGCCTCGACGAACTCAACCGCCTGCTGGCCGTCAGCCAGGGTGTGGCCTCCAGCCTCGAGATGCAGGACGCCGTCAAGCCTGTGCTTGAAGCGGTGCTCTCAACCGGGGCCAGCGCGGTGCGCGTAGTGCTGTCACCGGCGATCCTGCCCAGGGCTTCGGTCGAACTGCCATCGCGATTTGCGGTGGGCCCGGCGCGTGACAAGTATGCACATCTCGACGAGCAAATCCTGAACCTCACCCAGCAGCAGGAACGAATGGTATTGCCGAACCTGGCGCGCGCCCGCGCCGGTCTGGAATTGGATCAGAGCCTGCCTCACCCTGCTGCGCTCCTGGCCGTTCCCCTGCGCCATGAGAATCGCTATTACGGCGCGATGTGGGCGGCGTACGATCAACCGCACGATTTCGCCGAGGCCGATGTGCGCTTTGTGACGACGCTGGCCGGGCAGGCCGCGCTGGCCGCGGCCAACGCGCAACTCTTCCAGACGGTAGAGATTGGGCGCCGACAATTGGAGGCCATCCTCAATTCCACGCCGGACCCGGTGCTGGTCACCGACCGGCAGGGACGCCTCCTGCTGGCGAACGTCGCCGCGGGCAAGGTGCTCGGCACCGCGGCCGGCAGGGCCGAGGGGCAATCCCTCGAACGCGTCGTCAAGCAGAAATCGTTGCAGGAGTTGTTGCAGTCCCCGGCCGGTGAACGCCAGACCATCGAAATCGTCATGCCCGATGGCCGCACCTACCTCGCCACAGCTTCCCCGGTGGTATCCGAGGGGGGGCCTATGGGCCGCGTCTGCATTCTGCGGGACGTGACCCACTTCAAGGAACTGGATTCGATGAAGTCCGAGTTCGTGGCGACGGTCAGCCACGACCTGCGCTCGCCGTTGACTTTGATGCGCGGTTACGCCACCATGCTGGAGATGGTGGGCGAGATCAACGAACAGCAACAGGGTTACGTTCGCAAGATCGTTTCGGGCGTGGAGAATATGTCCCGTCTTGTCAACAATCTCCTAGATTTGGGCCGCATCGAAATCGGCGTCGGCCTGCAGGTGGAGACCGTCTCCGTCCACGACATTATCGAGCGCGTGGCCGGCGCATTACAGTTGCAGGCCAGCCAGAAAAATATTACGCTGACCGTCGAGCCACTCAAGGATGTTCCCTCTGCCATCGAAGCCGACCAGGCTTTGCTGCACCAGGGGGTGTATAACCTGGTGGAGAACGCGATTAAATACACCCCCAACGGCGGGAAGGTTTCCGTGCGCGTCCATACCTCGCAGGGTTCCCTGACCTTTGAGATCAAAGATAACGGCATTGGCATTGCCCCGGGCGATATTCCGCACCTGTTCGAAAAATTCTATCGCGGCAAGCAGCGTGAGGCGCGCACCCAGCACGGCACCGGGCTGGGACTCGCCATCGTCCGTTCGATTGCCGAACGGCATGGCGGCAAAGCCTGGGTGGAGAGCGAACTCGGCAGGGGAAGCACCTTCTTTTTGCAAATCCCCCTTACACAACGAAAAGACTCTGCCACTTCCTAAAAAGAGTGGATTTGACTATAATCCAGCCTTGCCCCCGTTCGTTGGAGGGCTTATATTTTGCTTGTTATCTGAAAAGAGATTCATGAGCACGGTAGCACCCGAACATCACGATCGAACCGAACTCCTGCGACGCACTACAAAACATAAACCCCACCGGTCTTTGAGCCATTGGTTTATCGGCCGCCCGCTTCCCACTGCAGACGCCGCCCATGAGACAATTGGAAAGGCCGTAGGCCTGGCTGTTTTTGCCTCCGATGCACTTTCCTCGAACGCGTATGCCACGCAGGAAATTCTGGTCATCCTGGCCGCGGCCGGGACGATGGCGTTTGGTTATGTCTTTCCCATTGCCCTGGCCATCGTGGCCCTGCTGGTGATCGTGACCATTTCCTACGAGCAGATCATCCACGCGTACCCGAATGGCGGCGGCGCCTATATCGTGGCAAAAGACAATCTGGGGGAACAGGCGGCCTTGATGGCCGCGGCCGCCCTGCTGACGGACTACGTCTTGACGGTCTCGGTCTCGATTGCTTCGGGAGTGGCACAGATTGTTTCGGCTTATCCCGAGTTGTTTCCCTATCGCGTTGGGTTATCTGTGGTCTTCATATTTCTAGTCATGCTGGTCAATCTGCGGGGCGTGCGCGAGTCTGGCCTGGCATTTGCCATTCCCAATTACTTTTTTATCGTCATGATGCTGTTGACGCTGGGCATCGGAATGGTACGCTATCTTACAGGCTCGCTTGCCACGGTCGTTGATCCGCCTGAACTGGAGATTGCCAGGACATTGGGGATGATCACACCCTTCCTGATTCTGCACGCTTTTTCCAGCGGCACTGCGGCATTGACCGGCATCGAGGCCATCTCAAATGGCATCACCGCCTTCAAGGAGCCGCGCAGCAAGAACGCGGGGATCACCCTGCTCTGGATGGGCGCGATTCTATCAACATTGTTTCTGGGAATATCTTTTCTGGCAAAAAATATCGGCGCCGTTCCTTCGGAACAGGAGACCGTCGTCTCGCAACTGGTCCGCACCATCTATGGCGGGCGCGGCATATTCTATCTTGCATTGATCTCTGCCACCGCTTTTATTCTGGTGCTGGCCGCCAACACCGCTTTTGCCGGATTCCCCCGCTTGAGCGCCCTGGCGGCCCAGGATGGATTTCTGCCGCGCCAACTGACTTATCGCGGAAGCCGCCTCGTTTACTCGCGCGGCATCATTGCCCTGGCAGTGATTGCCTCGCTCTTGGTGATCATCTTCCAGGCCAGCGTCTCCCGCTTGATTCCCCTCTATGCCATTGGCGTCTTTCTATCGTTCACTTTGGCGCAGATCGGAATGGCGCGGCGCTGGTGGCGCATTGGCAAACTCAAAAGGGGCGAGAAACTTACCGAGAATGGTTTGGTGCTCGAGTTCGATCCCTTCTGGCGTTTCAAGATGACGCTTAACACTTTGGGAGCCATCTGTACCGGCATCGTGATGATGGTATTCTCGATCACGAAATTTGTTGACGGCGCCTGGATGGTATTGGTCGTTACCCCCTTGCTCATGGGGCTTTTCAAGTGGATCCATCGCCATTATGGACGCGTCGCAAAAACCCTGAGCCTCGACCATTACACCGAGCCTGCTACCCATGTGACCCGCCACCGCGTCATCATGCCGGTCAGCGGCGTGCACCAGGGTACTCTGGAAGCCCTGCGTTACGCGCGCATGCTCTCGCACGATGTGACCGCTGTCCACGTCTCGATTGATCCGGTAGAGACGGAAAAGGTCCAGAAAAAGTGGAACACCTGGGGGGACGGGGTTCGCCTGTTCATTTTGGACTCGCCCTATCGCCTCTTTATCGAACCGTTGCTTGATTACATAGATGAAATTCTGGCCCACCGTCAGCCCAATGAGGTGATTACCATCGTCGTGCCGCAATTCGTGGCAGGTTCCGCGGTGGAGAGTGCCCTGCATATGAATACGGCTGACCTGTTGCGCAAGGAACTGCTCTCCACGCCGGGCATCGTCATCACGGATGTGCCGTATCAGGTGTCGAAATCGAAGGAGAACACATGAACTTCATCATCGTTGGCTGTGGACGCGTCGGTGCTGAACTGGCCCTGCGTTTGTATAAAAGCGGTCATCAGGTGGTCGTCGTGGACCAGAACGAGGATTCGTTCAACCGCATCAGTCCCGAGTTTCGCGGCCGCACGGTGCATGGCGAGGCCCTGCGCGAGGATGTGCTTAAACGGGCGGGCATTCAAGAGGCGCATGGGCTGGCCGCCGTCACCAACTCGGATACGCTTAATGCAGTCGTGGCGCATGCTGCCCGCGCGATCTATAAAACCCCTGTCGTCATCTGCCGTAATTACGATCCGCGCCTGCGCGGCATGTTGGAGACCTTCGGCCTGCAGATCGTCAGTTCCACCTCCTGGGGTGCGCAGCGGACGGAGGAACTGCTGATCGGCGTGACCTCGCGGGCCGTGTTCTCGGCGGGGAACGGGGAGGTGGAAATATACGAACTGACCGTCCCGGATGCCTGGAGCGGAAAGACGTGGGGCGCCCTGAACCGCGGCAACCCGGACTGTCTGCCGGTCGCGCTGACCCGCGCCGGGCGCGCCCTCCTGTTGACCGCCGACATGCTTTTGGAGGGCGGCGACCTGATTAACGTCAGCGCCACGTTCGACGGGATCAAGGTCCTGCGGGCGCGGCTCGAACCCGGAGCGGAGGCATAACATGTTTGTACTCATTGCCGGGGGCGGGCGCACCGGCGCCCAGCTGGCCTCCCTTCTGCTCTCAGAAAAGTACAAGGTCCAACTGGTGGACGAGCGTCCCGATATTCTGGCGCGCCTGCACGAGGAACTGCCGACCGAAACGATCTATCAGGGCAACCCGATTGACCCGTCCGTGCTGGTGGCGGCGGGAATCCACCAGGCTCATGTGGTGGCGGCCTGCACCCACGACGACGCCTCCAATCTTGCCATCTGTTTCATCGCCCGCACGCTGTTCAACGTGCCGCGCACCATCGCCCGCATCAACAACCCGCGCAACGCCTGGCTCTTTGGCGAATACTTCCACGTGGACGTGGCCATGAATCAGGCCAATTTGATGGCTCACTTGATTCAGGAGGAGATGTCGCTGGGCGACATGATGACCCTGCTCAAGATCCGCCGCGGACGTTACTCGCTGGTGGAGGAGAAGGTCGAGAAGGGCGCTCAAGCCATCGGCGTGCCGCTCAAGGATCTGGGCCTGCCGGAGGAATGCATCATCGCCGCCATCATCCGCGACGGGCAGGTCACCCTGCCGCGCGGTACATCCGCCTTCCAGGAATGGGACGAAGTATTGGCCATCACCACACCCGAGAGCGCCAAGGAACTTGCCCGATTGCTTTCCGCCGCCACGCACCCGGGACGGGATGCGGATAAAGGGTAAGGGCACAGCGGGCAACTCAATGGTCTTGACGAGGCATTGTCTTGCAGTGCCCATACAAACGACTGTCACTCGAAAAAGGTGACAGTCGTTTTTTCTCATTCGGTCTATAATATTTTTTACCAATCTTCCTTCCATCTCTTTTTCAGGAGACCCCATGTCCAACATTGACTGGATTCGGCAAGAGATTGACGGCCTCAAGGAACAGGGCCTGTACAATCGCATCCGCACCATCGGCTCACCGCAGGGCGCCTGGCTGATCGTGGATGGCAAGCAGGTGCTCAACTTCTGTTCCAACAATTACCTCGGCTTGGCCAACCATCCCAAGGTCACCGCCGCGGCGAAGGCCGCCGTGGACCAGATGGGCGTCGGCCCGGCCGCGGTGCGTTCCATCGCAGGCACGATGACCCTGCACGTCCGGTTGGAGGAGCGTCTCGCCAAATTCAAGGGTGTCGAAGCAGCCATCACCTTTCAGAGCGGATTCACGGCCAACCTCGCCACCATCCCCGCACTGGTCGGCAAAGAGGATGTCATCTTCTCGGACCGACTCAACCACGCCTCGATCATCGACGGATGCCGACTCTCCGGCGCGCGCATCGTGGCCTACGAACACAACGATCCGTCCGCGCTCGAGGCGGCTATCAAGGAAAACGCGGGCACCTACCGCCGCGCGCTGGCCGTCACGGACGGCGTCTTCAGCATGGACGGCGACATCGCACCCCTGCCCGCTCTCTACGAAGTGGCGAAGAAATACGACATCCTCTTCATGGTGGACGATGCCCACGGTGAAGGCGTGCTTGGCAAGGGCGGACGCGGCATCGTGGATCATTTCGGCCTGCACGGCAAAGTGGACGTGGAAGTGGGCACGCTTTCCAAAGCCTTCGGCGTGGTGGGCGGTGTGGTGGCGGGCAAAGCCGTCATTGTCGAATGGCTGAGACAGCGCGGACGCCCGTTCCTGTTCTCGTCCGCGGTGACAGTTCCCGACGCAGCCGCCTGTCTTGCCGCGATTGACCTACTGGAAGAATCCACCGCGCTGGTGGATAAACTGTGGGACAATGCCAAATACTTCAAGGCCGAGATGAAGAAACTCGGCTTCGATACCGGCGTGAGCGAGACGCCCATCACCCCGATCATGTTGGGTGAAGCGCCGCTGGCCCAGCAGTTCAGCCGCGAGTTGTTCGAGGAGGGCGTATTCGCCATGGCGATTGGGTATCCCACCGTGGCAAAGGGCAAGGCGCGCATCCGCGTGATGATCTCCGCCGCACACGACCGTGACGATCTGGGAAAGGGATTGGAGGCGTTTGCAAAGGTGGGGAAGAGGCTGGGTGTGATCAAGTAACATTATGGGGTAATAAACGTTGGAACGTCCAAGCGCTTGTACGTTCCAACGTTTATGATTCGTGACATTCATCCATTTCCGACCGGGGCAAATCTCGTGTATCATTCTTTCAATGGCACACAAACAAGAGGAACATAAAGACCATCTGCACAACCGCGCCTGGCTGACGCGTTTCGCCTGGTTGTCCATCGCCGCGGCAGTGGTGACGATTATCCTGAAGGCAGGCGCGTACCTGCTGACCGGCTCGGTGGGACTGCTCTCGGACGCCATCGAATCCATCATCAACCTCGTGGCGGCGGTTGTGGCACTGGGGATGCTCTCGATTGCCGCGCGCCCGCCGGATGAGAGTCACCTGTACGGCCACGGCAAGGCCGAATATTTCTCCTCCAGTCTTGAAGGCCTGCTCATCCTGGCCGCGGCGGGCGGCATCGCCTGGACCGCGATCCAGCGGCTGATCCACCCGCGCCCGCTGGAACAGCTCGGGCTGGGCCTGACCGTGTCTGCCGCCGCAGGGTTGATCAACTTCGCCGTGGCGCGCGTCCTGCTTGCTGCGGGCAAACGTCACCGTTCCATCACGCTCGAGGCCGACGCCCATCACCTGATGACCGATGTGTGGACTTCGGTGGGAGTCATCGGCGGCGTGGCGGTCGTCGCCCTGACCGGCTGGCAGATGCTCGACCCGCTCGTGGCGCTGGCCGTCTCGGTCAATATCATTTGGACGGGATTCAATCTCCTGCGCCGTTCGGTGGCGGGCCTGATGGATGCGTCCCTCCCGCAGAAGGACCAGCAGGCCATCGAAACAGT
>DAOTXP010000148.1:0-3902 GCA_034435275.1 Anaerolineales bacterium
GCCCTTTAATGGCATTCCGCTTACGGGTAGTTCGATGCGGGTGAGTGTCTGCTCGGGGTTGAATCTCGTCGTCGCGGACGTCATCACATAACGGTGCGGGTCCTTGTCGAATTGATCCACACAGGATTGCGAGCAAAAGTAAAACGTCTGCCCCATGTGCTCGCGGCTGGCGAAGGCGCTTTGGGGTTCGATTTCCATTCCACAAACTGGGTCGCGTTGAGTCATAGTCACCTTCTTTGCAGACAGTGTACATCGCTTTGACGCGGCCTGTGAGCCGATTTTCAGCCCGTTTCGATATAAGCAAAATGGCCTATCTTTTGGATAGGCTATTTTTGGGAGAGAACGTCCCGAAGGTTGAATGGTGTGTAACTTACCTGTCTTTTCAAACCTTCAGGACGGTTATTTTTTATTTCAAGGCTGTGCCACAGTAGGGACAGTTTTGCCAGTCGGCCTGCACTCCCCTCCCACAGTTGGGGCAGGGATGCTGAGCAGATGGCGCGGGGTTGGAAGTGTTTCGTATCAACGACGCGACGCCGAACACAACGAGGGCGATGATTCCGATGGGAATGAGCCACATGAAGAGCATTCCGAGTCCCATACCGAACCAGCCGAAGGGCGAGTAGCCCCAACCCATGTGGCCGCCGTAGCCGCCCATCATGCCGTAACCGCCGTAGCCCCATCTGCCAAACAGGCCTGTGCCAACCATGAAGGCGAGCAAAGCAACGACCGCGAAGACGGCGAGTGTAGCCCAGTTAATTTTTTTCATTCATTCCTCCAGTTCCTTCATGTTGATGAAGTCTCCGTGCCAGGTGTGATACCACACCTCGCCAGTATAGCCATTTACACTCAACATTCCGTAAATTTGGTCTCCCTTCATGACATGGATAGTATAGTAGCCATAGAACGCGTCCGCCTCCTCTGCAACTGAAGTTCCAGGCAAATACCGATCCAGCCATTGTTGAGCAATTTCCTGCGCCTGCTCAGGGCTGACAGACAGCGCGCCAGACTGTGACCTTCGCCAGCCGCCCATCATGCCGCCCATGTGACCGTATTTTGTGTTCCACATCATGTTCGGTCCAGGCTCAGGATAGACATAGCCAGTGAAGCGGTCAATGAGGATTTCGAATGCGTGAAGGCCCGTGCTCCGTTCCACGACTTCAGCGTAGAAATTCTCGGAAAATTCCATGACCTCCGTCAGGGCGAGATCGGGGTTTCCGTAGGCTGCAAGGTACTGTTCGGCGGCCTTGACCGCGTCGTCAAGAGAGATTGGCGTTCCACTGTCTGGGTAGACGCCGCTCTGACAGCCGTAACGGTTCATCATCCCTGGTCCCATTCCCCAACCGCCATAACCCCTTGGCTGAACGGATGGATAGGACATGACAGGGAGAGGTGGGCGCACCGCACTTGCGGAGGCATTGTATAGAAATGCCAGCGCCAGTCCCACCGTGATTGCCAGCAGGATCAATCCTGTCCATTGGATCAACGATTTCATTGTGAACTCCTGTGTTACATAGAAAGATATTCTCTCGCCGCGATCAATGATGCGCCGCGTGTTTCTGTGTTTCGCCCAGCGGCGAACCGCAATAGGCGCAGGTCGCCCAGGAGAGATCAACCTTTTGTCCGCAGGCGGGACACTTCTCCGTACGTAAACTCATCCCGCAACCGGGACAGAACACAAAGCCTTCCTGCAAAGGGAAGCCGCAGTGCGCACACGTCGCCGCAGGAACAGGCATGCTTCTTTGTGAGGCAGGGTGGCGATACCCCTCATGGTTCATTGTGGCGTGAATGAGCATACATCCGCACATAGTTCTCCTTTGGCAAAATAAATTTTGCGTTACAACGTCCGCCCGCAGTGTGGACAGTTTTTCCAGTCATTTTGCACCGCTTGATTACATTGCGGGCAGGTACGGTTTGCGGCGGGTTTCAAGGCATTGACAAGGTTGTCGCCAGAGATGGCGTAAACCACCAATCCAATTAATAGCAGGGGAACGATCCACATGAGAAACATGATGTACTCCTTTTTGATATTTCAAGAATACCAGTCGCGATTAAAGGATATGTAAAGGCACAATAAAAAATCTGTGAAAATTATCAGGGCGCATTGCTTGGCTTGAAATAAAAAGGGAATGCCCCGCCAAATCTGGTCATTCCGTTGAAAACCTGCTGTTATCAATCCTTACCACACCTTATTGTCCACATGAACATGGATCATTCCGTCGGGTGTCACGGGCTTCACACAGATATAGCCGTCGCCATTCAGATCGGCGTCAGTGCCAACAGGTTTATGATGATGATTGTCATGATCCATCGCCATTTCGAGCGTAAAGCCTGGCGCACAACCGCCAGCCGGCTCACCCCTTGCATAAGCGGTGGAGATGGCGGACTGGGAAAGAACAACACCAGTAAAAGCGCAAATACAAGTTTTTTTGAACGTTTCGATCTCCTTTAATGTTGATGATGGTATTCGTGCCCATCGGCTTTGCCAAGATACTTTTCGGGTTCCTTGTCGAAAGCCTTCTTGCAGCCGAGCGAGCAGAAGTAGTAGGTCTGCCCGTTGTATTCGGATTTGCCCGCGGCAGTCTCAGGCGTAACATCCATATCGCAGACGGGATCTTTGAATGTTTCGATCATACGGATCTCCTTTTCAATTCGATTGTCGCATTAACAGACTTCCTCAACAAGGGCAGTTTTACCTGGAAACGTACAGGCGATTTCGCCTGCCCGCATCCGCTTCACAAGCGGACCCTGAGCCTGGTCCCCTTCCCCAAAGCGGATTCAACCTCCAGCCGCGCGCCGATCAGGTCGGCGCGTTCGTGTACGCCCAGCAAGCCAAAATGACCGTTGGGGGCAAACTCGGTCGGACTGCCCGGCACGATAAATCCATTGCCGTTGTCACTGACTTCCATTTCTATTTCCGAATCCCTAAAGGTGATTTTCAATTCGGCGCGAGCGGCTTTGGAATGTTTGACCGCGTTGTTCAGCGCTTCCTGCGCGATGCGATACAGCGACAATTCCACCTCTCTCGACAGGCGGCGTTCATACCCTGCTTTTTGGAAATCCACAACGAGTTGGTGATTCTGGCTCGTCTCGCGCGCCAGCATTTCCAGCGCGGTGACCAGCCCCAGATCTTCGAGATAGATCGGCCTCAGCGCGCGCGTGAGGCGGCGGAGGTTCTCGATGGTTTGTTCCGCGAGCGTTTCCAATTCCTTGAGCGATTGTCTTGCGCCCTGGTCTTTGACGGATTTCTGCGCAAGTCCCGCGCGTTGTTTCAAGGCAATCACGGCTTGAATGGTGTCGTCGTGCAATTCACGCGCCAGCCTTGTCCGCTCTTCCTCCTGGGCAGATGTGATCGCGCCGATGTAGTCGCGCAGTCCCTCCTGTGCGGCTTGCACCTTGCGCGACATCTCGGTGAGTTCCTGCTGCAAGTGCTGCACTTCGGAAATCCCGCCGACTGAATCTTTGATGGCGTCGAAATCTCCCCAGGCGAGCGCCGCGGCTTTGGCTTCAAGTCTCTGCAAAGGCTGGATGATTTGTTTGGTGGCAAACCATAGCGCCGCGACCGCAAACAGCAACGGCGGGATGAGCGCCAGCGGCGCGACCAGAGTCAATTCCAGGGCGGGGTCGGTGGCGGCCTGCCAATCTTCTTCGGATAAATGCACGCGCATTTCCTGCTGGTGCACGGCCACGCTTCCGATGGCAATGAACACCGAGAGAAAGGTCAGCGGCAGGATGATGACCGCGAACATCCGCAGGGTGAGACCGAGCCTGAACGGTTTGCGAATCTCTTTTTTCATGCGCGCTTACTCATCGGTTAAATGACCCGCGTTCTGCGAGATCAATCCCAGCGAAACACCGCGCATGACGGCTTCGGTGCGGCTGGCGGCTTGCAGTTTGGCGAAGAT
>DAOTXP010000149.1:0-80090 GCA_034435275.1 Anaerolineales bacterium
CACTGGGAGAGGGAAGGGGAGGACGCCCGAAGGGCAGGAGGGGATGGGTGAGGTAATCACTATTCCTCGGCCCACTCGTCGGCGGCGCGCTTGTGCTTCTTGCGCCCCACCACCTCGCCGAGTTCCTCATCGAACGTTAATTCGACGACCTTTTTCTTCTTCTTTTTACCCTTCTTATCGCCGGCCGCGGCTTCGTCTTCGGGACCAGCCGCCTGGAAGATTTCCGGCTTCAGGGCAAAGATCTCATCCAGCGAGACGCCGTCCTTGGTCGAATCGTCCTCTTCGACTTCCTCGACCTTGACCGGCTTCTTCTCTTCGACCGCCACCGGCTCGACGACCTCCGCGACCGCCTCGGTTGCCGCTTCCGGCGCGACCTCCGGCTGGGCCGCCGTTTCGACGGGTTTCTCCGGCTCGGGGAAGTTCAACGCCGCCAGCGACTCTTCGATGTTCTGCATGGCCTTCGGGCCCACGCCCGGCAGTCCAAGCACCCGGTTCGGGTCCACCTTGAGCGCCAGCATCAAACTGCCGACGGTCTCGAAACCCGCCTCGACCAGGATGTTGAAGACGTGCTCTTTGATGCCCGCCTGACCCAACGGCATCTCGAAGGCCGCGGCCGGGACCTGGGCGCGCGCCGCAGAGGTCTTCTCCTCTTCGACGCGCAGGGCCTCTTCCTTGATCTGAATCGTACGGCGTTCCACGCGGTCCACAAATTGGGACAGCTGCGTAAATTCCTCCGGCGTGACCGGGCGGTTCTCGACCTTCTTGGCCAGGATGGCTTCGATGGCAGGGATGGCCTCCACCGCGTTCGGCAGAAGCGCGGCCAGCTCGGCATCGGCCTGCAATTTCTTCAGGCTGTCAGAGGCGGCCTCGACCAGGCTCTTGATGTCAATGCGCCAGCCGGTCAGTTTGGCGGCGAGGCGGGCGTTCTGTCCGTCGCGGCCGATGGCAAGACTCAACTGGTCTTCACTGACCACCACCGTGGCGGTCTTGTGTCCTTCGGCGTTCTCGGAAAGATACACGCCGTTGACGCGCGCCGGGCTGATGGCCTTCGAAATATAGACCACGGGATCGGGATCCCATTGGATGATGTCAATCTTCTCGTCGTGCAGTTCTTTGACGATGGCCTGGATGCGCACGCCCTTGATGCCCACGCAAGCGCCGACGGCGTCCACGCCGGGCTGGGTGGCCAGCACCGCCACCTTGGCGCGCGCTCCGGGTTCACGGGCGATGGCGCGGATCTCCACGATGCCGTGATAGATTTCGGGGACTTCATTCTCCAGCAGACGCCGCAGGAAGTTGCGATGGGCGCGCGACAAAATGATCTGCGGACCGCGCGAACCGTCCTTCACTTCCAGCACCACGGCGCGCAGGCGGTCGTGCACCTTGAAGCGCTCGCCGGGGATCTTCTGGTTGGGGGGCATGATGCCCTCGGCCTTCATGTCCAGGCCGACGGTGATGCCCTGAACGTTGCTCATGGCCTGCACCACACCACTGACGATCTCACCCGTCTGGCGCTGGAAGTATTCCATCTGCGCGCTGCGTTCCGCCTCGCGGATTCTCTGCTGGATGACCTGGCGCGCCGTCTGTGCCGCGACCCGCCCAAAGTCACGCGGGGTCGTTTCCACAATCGCCATGTCGCCCAGCTGCACGTCGGGATTGACCTTGCGGGCGTTCTCCAGGGTCACTTCGGTGCGGTCATCCAGCACATCCTCGACCACTTCCTTTTCGGCGTAAATCGAGACGATACCGGTCTCGGGGTCTACCCTGGCTTCGATGTGCTGCGCGCTGGAGGCATTGACCGCCCGCCGGTAGGCCGAGACCATGGCAGACTCGATCGCTCCGAGGATGATCTCCTTGGAGAGTTGTTTTTCTTCCAGCACTTCGTTGAAGGCCAGGGCGAATTCGTTCTTGGTCGTCATGCGTACTTGCTCCGTTACTCCTATTTACAAGCAGAAAAGTGGGGGATGCCCACTTCTCGGTGCCGTCCGTATTGCGATGGTGGGATTTTAGCACAGACTCGTTTGTGCCGCAAGGCTTTATTCACCACAGAGCACAGAGAGCATTGCGATTCTTTGATTCTCCGTGTGCTCCGTGCATTCTGCGGTAAAAACTCTCTTATAATTGCGCCGATGAATCAACGCGACTTGGACAAGGCCGCCCTGCGCGGGGAACCCTCCTACATCTGGCGGGCGGGACAGGAACGCCGCCTCGACATGATCCTGCGCGCCGCGGGCGACCGCCTCAAAGGACTTGTGCTGGAGAATGGTTGTGGCGTGGGCATGTACGTGGAGAAACTCTCGGCTTTTGGCGGGACCGTGATCGGATTGGAATACGACCGCGAGCGCGCCTCCGAAGCACGCACGCGTTCCAAACATATCGTCAACGCCGCGGGCGAGTTTCTTCCATTCTCCACCGCGGCCCTCCCGAAAAAACATCGGGACGATGTGAGCGGAGTGGAGCGAAGCGGAACGCAGTCGGAGGGCTTCGACCTGATCCTCAGCCACGAGGTGATCGAGCACGTCCGCGATGACCGCCTCGCTGTGGCCGAGATGGTGCGCGTCCTCAGGCCCGGCGGGCGGATCGCCCTCTTCTGCCCGAACCGCGGCTATCCGTTCGAGACACACGGCATCTACTGGCGCGGGAAATATTACTTCGGCAACAAGTTGTTTGTAAATTATCTTCCTCGCCGCTGGCGCGACCGCCTCGCCCCGCACGTCCGCGTTTACACGCGGCGCGATTTGGAAAAACTGTTTGCTGGTTTACCCATTCGCTTTATCGAACGCACGGTCATCTTCGGCGCGTACGACAACCTCATCGCCCGCTTCGGCGCGGCAGGGAAAGTATTGCGCGCGGCCCTGCAATTCCTGGAAAAGACGCCCCTGCGCGGACTGGGCCTGTCCCATTTTTGGGTGGTGGAGAGAATTTAATCGCAATTCGGGACGCCCAGAAAACAGGGCATTTGGTCCAGAAGGATGCCTATCCACATCCGCGCGATGAAAGCCAGGAAAACGACCCTGAGCAAAAGGGAAACGGGATTTGCCATGAGACTGTTTCCCGCGCGCACATTCCGCACGATGGGCATCAAGATAACGACGAAGGCCACTGCTGAGAGCCACATCATGCCAAATAAATTGACGGGGAATCCTTCCTGGTAATTCCATCTGTTTACCAATTCCATCAGCATGAACGGCAGCACAAGCAAAAGGCCGATGAGTGCCGGTAATCCAAGGTTTGTGAGGGCAGTTTTCATGGCATCTCCTTGTCGTGAAAACATCGTCTGCTAAGCCTCCTCCTCTTCCTCTGCCAGAATCTCCTCCGCCAATTTCTGCAGGGACTCGATATCCGCTTCCTCGGTGTGCACCGCCCGCCAGTATTGATCCAGTAAATCCAATGGGCTGAGACTGCTCACGGTCTGGTCTGCGGCCAGGCGGATGCGCGCCTCGATGCGCGGCCGTTTCACGAGATGGAATTCAAATGCCTTCTCGGTGTGCTTTCGCAAGGCAGGTTCGTCAATCAACGAGTCCCACTCGCGCGGATAATCCACGGTCAGGCGCACGACCGCGCCGTGCATATCTTTCGGCTTCGGCAGCGCGGACTTGAGCGCCTCGGTTACGTCCTGATCCGATTCGAGGGTCACGCGCCGGTCAATGAACGGACGCGCGCCGGTCAGTTTGCGCCAATCCACTTTTGTCTCCCCCCTTTTCACATCTGCAACCACAAAATACTTATCGTCGCCCGCCTCACCGAAGTCCACGCGTTCGATGGAGCCGGGATAAATCACAGGCGGATGTGTGCCCTCGTTCAAGTCCTGCGGCTTGTGGATGTGGCCGAGCGCCACGTAGTCCAGCCGCGGGTTCTTGACCATGGCCGGACTCAGCACCAGATCGGCGCCCAGCATCACGGTCCGTTCGGAGCCGTAAACCGCACCCTGTACCGAGGCGTGCGCGGTCATCACCAGCGGCAGGGAGTCGTCCGCTTCCGCGACCCAGTCCTCCACCAAATCACTCAAACGCTTCTCAACCTCGGCATACACGTCCGAGGGCAACATGCCCTCCGTATCGGTGGCGGCCATCAGCCCGGCGCGCGAGACCCAGGGCAGCGCGATGACCTGCAACGGCAGATCCCACAGATCGTTTGGACGAAGAAATTCGGGCTTATCGAGCACGCGCACGAACCGCACTTGCAGGGTATCGAACTCCTGAACCGCGTGGGCGCGTCCCGCCGCGGGCGAGAGATCGTGGTTGCCGACCAAAAGCAACGTGGGGATTTTGGCCTGCGAGAGGCGCATGATGCGTTTGCCCCATTCGCGCTGAAAGGTCGGGGCGGGGGCGCGGTCTTTATAAGCATCGCCCGCGAAGATGACCAGGTCCACTTTCTCATCAATCGCCGCGTCCACGATGGTATCGAGAGATTTCAAGAAATCGAGTACGCGCAGGGGCAGACCCGTCGCGGGATCGTGGCGGCCATAGTTGGCCATGTCAATGTGGGCATCAGCAAAGTGAAGAAGTTTCATGTTTGAAGGTTTAAGATTGGAACGTTCAAACCTGCGGACTTTCCAATATGGAATAAATTATGGTTGAACACCTAAGTCTTGCAGCGCCTGCAAGGCCGGCAGCCAGTTGGGATGCACCTTCAACGCAGCGCGGTAATCGGCAATCGCCGCGCCGGTCTGCCCGGCCATGTACTTGGCCTGCCCGCGCCAGTATAGGCTTTCCTCCAGCACTGGCTCGCTGATCGTGTCGTGGAGCGTCGTGTCCGCCAGGCTGATCACATCCGCATAACGCCCGCTGTAAAAATACGCCTTGTACGGCCCGGTCTGATACCACATCATGCGGTACGGGCGGATGCTGTTATCCACGTCCAGCGCGGCGTAGAGTTGGAACGCGTAATCGTAAGCAATGGCCGCGTCTGCGTATTGGAGCAAATCCACGTGACTGGTGCCCGCGTTGAACCAGGCAAAGAATTGGTCAATCCCGCTCAGGCTCTGACTTTCAGCCTGCGCCCGTTCGAGGGCGTGACGCGTCGCCCAGGCCTCGTCCGCCCAATCTCCCAGCGCGGACAGCACCTCCGCTTCGCGCTCGACGGGATACACCACCACAAACACAAAATTGAACGAACGCCAGCCTTCGTTGAAGCCGTCGTAACTGATTCGGCGATTCGGTCCCGGCGGCGCACCCTCGGGCTGATAGGTATCTTGATAAATGAGTTCTTGTTTCGTTTCGTCATAGCCGGTGACGAAGGCATAGTGTCCCATCCAGCCGAACTTGCCGTTCAGGTCCAATTCGTAGATGCCTTTTTCCACCACCACAGGAAAGCCCGCCGCGACCAGCCGTTTGAGCATTTCGATCTCGCCGCCGTAACGCAGGACCGAGATCATGCCGGGCACGTTGTCTGTGATGTAATCCTGCAGTTCGTAGGGCATCACGTTCTTGTCCTTGTCGCTCGGCTTGACGGCTTTGCCAATCACGTCACGATCGCCGTCCCAGCCCCAGAAGGTCAGTGACATGGAGAAGTTGGCCGGGCCGCAATAGTTCAGCCGTCCGTGCTGGTGCTCGTATTTGACTCCCTCCAGCATCACGGTCTGCGGCAATGGGGTGGACGTGACCGTCGGCGTGAGACTCGGTCCGGGGCGCGGCGTCGCGGTGCGCGTGGGCGTGGCGAGGAAGGCCTGCATTGTGGCCGAGACAATCGCCTCCACCTGCTGTTGCTCCGAGGGTTGGAAGACCGCCTCGTCCGGCGGGTTGAAGAAATACCTGACCTGCGTGCGCAATCCCTCCACGCGCCAGGCCAGCCGTTCATGGACGGGCGGGAGGTAATAAACGCCAATCGCCAAAAGAAAGGCGGCGAGTACGGCGAACAGGACGCGGGCCGGCCCTGAGCGAAGACGAAGGGTCCGTGTGAAGCGCATGGGAGGGATTATAAAACAAAAAGAGAGACGGCCTGCGCGGCCGTCTCTACGCTCATTTATTCTTTAACTTCGCCGTCAATCACATCCCCATCGCTTGGGGGCGGCGTAGATGGTCCGCCCGGCGCTTCGGGCTGAGGCTGTCCCTGCGCGTACAACTGCTGGCTCAGGGCATGGAAAGCCTGCTGGACCTCCTCGGTCGCTTTGCGGATGCGATTCAGGTCCTCGCCTTGCGCGGCGGACTTCAAGTCGTTGATCTTGGACTCGATATTGCCGCGTTCATTCGCAGGCACTTTCTCGCCCAGGTCGCGTAATGCCTTCTCGGTCTGATAGACCAGGCTGTCGGCCACGTTGCGCGCCTCGATGAGTTCGCGGCGTTTCTTGTCCTCGGCCTCATGAGAACGCGCCTCCTGCACCATGCGCTCGATATCCTGCTTGCTCAGGTTGGTCGAGGCGGTCACAGTGACCTTCTGCTCCTTGCCGGTCGCCTTATCGCGCGCGGTGACGTGCAAGATGCCGTTGGCGTCAATGTCGAACGTCACTTCGATCTGGGGAATGCCGCGCGGCGCGGGCGGGATGCCATCCAGGCGGAAGCGTCCGAGGGACATGTTGTCGCTCGCCATCGGGCGCTCGCCCTGCAGGATGTGGATGTCCACCGCAGTCTGGTTGTCGGCCGCGGTCGAGTAGGTTTCGGTCTTCTTGACCGGGATGGTCGTGTTGCGTTCGATCATGACGGTCATCACACTGCCGAGGGTTTCCACGCCCAGCGAGAGCGGAGTCACATCGAGCAACAAAATATCTTTGACTTCGCCGCCGAGCACGCCGCCCTGAATGGCCGCACCGACCGCCACCACCTCATCGGGATTGACACCCTTGTTCGGTTCTTTGCCGGTCAAACTGCGGACTAAATCTTGGACCATCGGCATGCGCGTCGCGCCGCCGACCAGAACGACTTCATCGAGATTGCCGGAAGACATGCCTGCGTCCTTGAGCGCATTCTCAAACGGCTTGCGGCAGCGCGCCAGCAGGTCTTCGGTCATCTGCTCGAACTTCGCGCGTGATAACTTCAACTGCAAATGTTTCGGGCCCGCGGCATCTGCGGTGATGTACGGCAGGTTGATCTCGGTCTCCATGACGGACGAGAGTTCGATCTTGGCCTTCTCGGCCGCCTCGCGCAGACGCTGGAGTGCCTGGCGGTCCTGGCGCAGGTCAATGCCCTGATCCTTCTTGAACTCGTCCGCCGCCCAGTTAACGATGCGCTGGTCCCAGTCGTCGCCGCCGAGATGCGTATCGCCGTTGGTGGCCTTCACTTCGATCACACCCTCGCCCACCTCCAGCACCGACACGTCGAACGTGCCGCCGCCCAGGTCGAAGACGAGAATCGTTTCATCCTTTTTCTTGTCGAGGCCATACGCCAGCGCGGAAGCGGTCGGCTCGTTGATGATGCGCATCACTTCCAGACCCGCGATGCGGCCCGCGTCCTTGGTGGCCTGACGCTGACTATCATTAAAGTATGCGGGAACGGTGATGACCGCCTGGGTGACAGGCTGTCCGAGATACGCTTCAGCATCCGACTTCAGTTTGGCCAGCACCATGGCGGAAATTTCCTGCGGGCTGTACTCGCGGTTCGTGACAGGGATCTTCACGCGCACGTCGTCCGACGGTCCGCGCACGACCTCGAACGGCACCATGCCGCGCTCTACGCTCGTTTCGTCGTAGTGACGCCCGATGAAGCGCT
Source organism: Anaerolineales bacterium (assembly GCA_034435275.1). Lineage (GTDB taxonomy): Bacteria > Chloroflexota > Anaerolineae > Anaerolineales > Villigracilaceae > JBFMCC01. The sequence goes on from DAOTXP010000149.1 coordinate 7,644, forward strand.
TGATGGAATAGACGGTGTTCTCGGAATTGATCACCGCCTGCCGCTTCGCGGTCTGACCCACGAGCCGCTCCCCGTTTTTATTGAACGCCACCACCGACGGGCAGAGCCGCCCCCCCTCCGCGGTGGAGATGACGGTCGGCTGGCCGCCTTCCATCACTGCGACGACCGAGTTGGTCGTGCCGAGGTCAATGCCGATGATTTTTCCCATAGCGTTGCTCCTTGCTTGATAAATTCAACGGCTAAAGAATACCCGAAGGATGCAAGAATCACGTTAACGATGCATAGAAATTTAATAGAACAAAAAGAGGCGGCCACTTCAGGCCGCCTCCGCTGGGATGAAACGAAACTTACGGCTGGCTGACTTTCACCCAGTCGTAATCCACAATGACGGGAAAGCGATCGAATGATGAGACGCCTATGCCGATCTGGCCACTGCGCAGGACGCGTTGATTGTCGTCCACACTGCGCACCTGCTTGCCGTTGATGTACAGGATCAAAGTGCGGCCCTTGCAAATCGCGGTGTATTCATTGACATCTTTACCGGAGCGAATGGCGTTGGATCCACCATCGGCAATTTTGGCATAGCTGGCACCCCGCATGTCATCGTTCCACTTGCCATACAGGATATTGTACAAGCCTGTATTTTCAATATTGAACTCATACCAGCCATCTTTTTCATCATAACGGCAGATCAGGCTGATATTGTTCTTGTTGTCGCCGCGATTCTCTGCGCGCACGTCAATCCGAACATCCTCATATGTGTAGGGATCGTAAAGCGTATAAACCCACAGGCCCTCAGCCGGCAGATCAAAGGTTAGATAACCTCCCTCGACTATGAGGTTCATAGCGTTCTCATCGCCATGCGTCAGGAAGTAGGACCAGTTATCGACACTCTGGTCGAATTCCTCAGTAAAAAATTGCTCAGCCTGAGCCGAGGGTTGAACAGGCTCCTCCGTGGCTTGCGGTTGTGACGGTTGCTGAGGCTGTTGCGGTTGCTGGACCGGCGGCTCGGTCGTGCTCGTCCCCCAGTCAATGCCGCAGGCCAGGCTGACCAATGCAACAATCACAAAAAGAAAAACAAACGGGCGAAAAGTTTTGTTATACATGTGTCCTCCAAAACACACCGGGTTGGTCAGCGGGAGTATAGCATAAGGCCACCACTCCATACAAGTTAATCACGGCAATCCGCCTGATTCGATGGGATTCCCATGGGCAAAGAAACGCTCCAGTGGCAGGCCTGCCACTGGAGCGTTCACATAGTGGAGATGGCGGGAATTGAACCCGCGTCCGAAAGAATCGGCCCTCGGAACTCTACGAGCGTAGCCGGTCGAGGTGGGTCACTGCAGGCATCTCGTCCGGCGGGAACCGCCTGCAGCCAGCCGTTGGGTCTTTCACACGGTTAACGGCGTCGCGTGCGGCACTCCGCGTTTGTCTCGCCCGCGCCGGTCCCTGGCGGAGCTCGGGGCCGGTGGACGCGGTCTTACGAAGAAGACCGTACTGTTACGCGCTCACCTTAAGCGGCGAGGGGCATAGCAGCATAGGAAGTGCGGTTGGCACTTATAGGGGTGCGCTGAGTTTACGAGTTCGGCGCCTCTCGGCTCGCATTCCGGGACCAGCCTCCTCCGTCGAAGCCTGTCATCCCCGGATATATTTCATTATACCACTCCGTATTAAAACCAATGAAATCTTGCCCGATAGCCGTCTTTATGCTAGACTTTGTTTCACAATCCCCAGGGATGCATCTATGCCAGAGAAAATCCTGATTGTGGACGACGATGTGGATACCCTGCGCTTGGTGGGCCTCATGCTCCAGCGCCAAGGATACCAGATTAGCGCGGCCGCCAACGGTCAACAGGGCCTGCAAAAAGCCATTGACGAAAAGCCGGACCTGATCCTGCTGGATATCATGATGCCGGATATGGACGGCTTCGAGGTCACGCGCCGCCTGCGAGGCAACGCCTCCACGGCGGGCATCCCAATCCTGATGTTCACCGCCAAAACGCAACTGGACGACAAGGTTACAGGCTTCGAGGTGGGCGCGGACGATTACCTGACCAAACCCACGCACCCCTCCGAACTCCAGGCGCACGTAAAAGCCCTGCTGGCGCGGGCCGGTCAGCGCACCGAGGAACATCCGACAACCGCCCCGCAGGAGACTCACGGGCATGTCGTCGGTATTCTGGCGGCGCGCGGCGGTCTGGGCGTTTCAACCGTTGCCGTCAATGTGGCGGCGGGATTATTCACGCGCACGAAGGCCGAGGTCATCCTGGCCGAGATGGTGCCCGGTAAAGGCACGCTCGGAATGGACCTGGGGGTCGCCAACCAGAAAGCGCTGGTGAAATTCCTGGACGGCGCCCCCAAAGACATCACCCGCGAGCGCGTGAGCGGCGCCCTGATGCCCCACATCTCCGGCACAAAACTCCTGCTGGCCTCCGATCACCCCAGCGACATGCACCTGATCAACCAGGTCAGCCAATATGAAGCGCTGGTTGGGCGGCTGGCCTCGCTGGCACGCTTCATTGTTCTTGACCTGGGGAGCGGCCTCCCGCCTTTCGTCCAGAAACTTGTTCCGCTCTGTAAGAACGTAGTGGTGGTGCTGGAGGGGATTCCGAATACGATCCAGCACACCAGGGCCTTGATCGGGGAAATCACCGGCCTGGGACTCAAAAGCCAGCAAATCATGCCGGTCCTCAATAACCGCATCCGTTCGGACACACAACTGCCGTGGACGGTGGTGCAGGATAAACTCGGCCACCCGCTCAGCGTCACCCTCACCCCCGCGCCCGAACTGCTGACACAGGCCACGCGTATGCAAACCGCCGCCATCCTGTGCCAGCCGGACGGCATCACCGCCCAGCAAATCCTGAAATTGGTGGATCAGATCATCAAACAGGAGTCCGGCGGGTAATGTCCTCCGTTCCCAGTCAAACACAGACGGCCATCGAGTTCGCGGCGGATTTATTCCGTCAAGCGGAACGGGCCGTCGCGCTGACTGGCGCCGGGTTTTCCACTCCCTCAGGTATCCCCGATTTCCGTTCGGAGGGTACCGGCCTGTGGTCGCGCGATGAACCGATGGAAGTCGCCTCCCTCAGCACATTCCGCACGCATCCCGAAAAGTTCTTTGCCTGGTTCCGCCCGCTGGTCGGCCAAATATTCAATGCCAAACCTAATTCCGCCCACCTGGCACTGGCCGCGCTGGAGAAAGCCGGGCGGGTGAAGGCCATCATCACCCAGAATATTGATTACCTGCATCAGAAGGCCGGGTCACAGCATGTAGTGGAAATGCACGGCACACTGGCAACTCTCTCCTGCACAAGATGTTACACACAAGTGAATTCACAGGACTATCTGCTCCCGTTCATCGAGGCGGGCGAAATTCCGCACTGCCCGAAGTGCGGAAGCACGTTGAAACCTGACGTGATTCTGTTCGGCGAACAACTACCGCAGAAGGCCTGGTTCGAGGCCCAGCGCGAAGCGCGTCGGTGTGACCTGATGCTGGTGGCCGGGTCCTCGCTCGAGGTCCTGCCTGTGGCGGGACTGCCGATGCAGGCCCTCGACCGCGGCGCGCATCTCGTCATCGTCAACAACACGCCCACCTATTTGAACGTACGCGCGGACGTTGCCATTCTGGACGATGTGGCCGAAGTCCTGCCTGCCATTGCGGAGCAAGTCATTCATGGCTGAGATCAACACCCAACGACTGGATGGATACAAGCGCCTGATCGAGATCGCCCGCGACCTCGCCTCCACCCTCGACCTGGATGTGCTTCTGGCCCGAATCGTGGAGGCGGCCGCCGAGATCACCAGCGCGCACGCGGGCTCGATCCTGCTCTACGACGGCGCAGCGCGGCGGCTGTATTTCCAGGCGGCCACTAACATTGACCGCCCCACCATGCGCGGACTGGTCGTCCCGCTGGAGGGCAGTATTGCAGGATGGATCGTGGCCAACCGCAAGCCGGTGCGCACCGAGAACGTTCACGAGGACCCGCGCTTCTTCAGCGACATCGAAGAGTCGACCGGCTATTCGACCAAATCCCTGCTGGGCGTGCCGCTGATCACAAAGCAGAAGGTGGTCGGCGTGCTGGAGGTGCTCAACAAGAAACGCGGCAAATTCACCGACGCCGACGAGAGCCTGTTGCTGGTGCTGGGCGCGCAGGCGGCGGTGGCCATCGAGAACGCGCGTCTCTTTCAGCAATCGGACCTGATCTCGGAATTCGTGCACGAATTGCGCACACCGCTGGCCTCGCTCAGCACGGCCACCTATCTGTTGTTGCGTCCAGAAATTTCACAGGAACAGCGAGAGCAGATCATCGGCAACATTCACAACGAGACCCTGCGACTCAACTCGCTGGCCTCCTCGTTCCTCGACCTGGCCCGCCTCGAATCGGGACGCGTGCATTTCCGTAAGACGAAGTTCAGTCTCGCCGACCTGCTCTACGAGTGCAAGGACATCATGCAGTCCAAGGCCGACGAGGAGAAGATCCAGGTGCGCGTGGAGGCGGGCGAGGAACTGCCCCTGCTGGAAGCCGACCGCGATAAGGTCAAACAGGTGCTGCTCAACCTGTTGAGCAATGCCATAAAGTACAATCGCTCGAACGGCTCGGTCATCATCCGCGCCGAGGCCGGGGAGACCGAGATGTGCATCACGGTGCAGGATACGGGCATGGGCATCCCGGAGGACGCCCTGCCGCACCTCTTCGAGAAGTTCTACCGCGTACGTGAGCATGAACACCGCGCCAGCGGCACCGGGCTGGGACTCTCCATCTGCAAACAGATCGTGCAGGGACACGGCGGTTCCATCGAGGCCAAGAGCAAGGTGGGGGTAGGCACCGTATTCACCATGCGGCTTCCGCGCACATCCAAAACCGTACCGCGAGCGGAGATCGCGGAATGATACAAAAATCCTGCTTTCACGAAGCAGGATTTTTCATTTAGCGAGGGCCTCTCCTCCCAAACTGCCTCTCCAACATATCCACCGACAGATGAATCATGGTCGGCCTGCCATGCGGACAGGTGCGCGGCGATTCGCAGGATTCGAGATCATTCAGCAGGGCGCGCTGTTCGTCGGGGGAGAGCGTCTGCCCCGCTTTGACCGCCAGCCGCTTACAGACGCGTCCCGCGAGTTTCGCTTCGACCTCGTTTTGGAGCGGCGACTCGTCCTCCTCGAAATCTTCCACCAACGCGCGCAACGCGGACGCGGGGTCCGCGCCTGCAAACAACGCGGGGACGGCGCGCACCTGGAACGAGTTGCCGCCGAATTCTTCCACCTCGAAACCAAAGTGCTGGAGAATCGGTAATTGGGAAATTAGTAATTTGGCAGATTGGGGAGGCAGTTGCACAACCACAGGTGAAAGCAATGCTTGTGAAGGAATCTTCTTCTGGTCGTGTTGCGCCATTAACTTTTCGAATAAGACCCGCTCATGCGCGGCGTGCTGGTCAATGAGATAGAGTCCATCGGGACCTTCAGCGACGAGGTAGGTTTGTCCGATCTGGCCGATGAGGCGCAATAGTGGAAGGTTGAACGTTGAAGGTTGAAGGTTTGAAGACGATGAGGCGTTAATCGTGGAAGATGGCATACTTTCAACTTGCAACTTTCCACCTTCGACCTGCCCGGCCATCGTCCAATCCAATCCCACCTCACGCGGCTCACTGGACCGCGCCGCTCCACCCCACAGCGTTGGCGCAATAGACGGGACGGGAGCATAAGCCAGCAGCGCCCGCCGCGCTGCCCGCTGGACGAAACTAAACACGCGGTCCTGGTTCTTGAATCGCACCTCGGCCTTGGCGGGATGCACGTTCACATCCACTTCGTCGGGTTTGATTTCCAGGAACAACGTCGCAAGCGGATAGCGTCCCACCATCAACAACGTGTGATACGCCTGGATGAGCGCGGTGGTCAGCGGCGTATCCGAAATCCAGCGGCCATTGACGAAGAAGGTGATCTCGCGGCGGTTGGAGCGCGTCAATGCGGTGGGACTGATGAAGCCCGTCAAGCGCAAGCCCTCTTCCTCCGCCAGCACATCCAGCATTTGCTTTGCCACATCCACCCCGTACAACGCGGCCAGGATGGCGCGGCGGTCGCCGTCGCCGCCGGTTTGCAAAGTGACAGAAGAATCCTCGGTCAATTGGAAACGCACCCCGGGATAGGCCAGCGCGTAACGCGTCAGCAGCCCGTCAATGGCGCGGCGCTCGGTCACGTCGGTCTTCAAGAATTTCAGGCGGGCGGGGACGTTGAAAAACAGATCTTCCACACGCACGACTGTTCCGACCGGCGCGCCAATTTTCTCAAGTTTGCCGCTGATTCCGCCTTCCACCTTCAAGCGCGCAGCAGTAGCCGCGTCCGCGCTGCGCGAGGTGAGGGTCAAGCGCGAGACGGAACCGATGGAGGCCAGGGCTTCGCCGCGGAATCCAAGCGTGGAGATGGAAAAAAGTTCCTCGGCGCGGAACAACTTCGAGGTCGCGTGACGCGAGACGGCCAGTTCCAGTTCGGCCGCGGGGATCCCCGTCCCGTCGTCCGCGACTTCGATGAGTCTGCGTCCCGCTTCCACGACGGTTACGGTCACGGCCCGCGCCTTCGCATCCAAAGAATTTTCGACGAGTTCCTTCACCACCGAGGCCGGGCGCTCGATCACTTCGCCTGCCGCGATCTGTGAAGCGACCTCCGAGGAAAGCAGGCGGATGGGCATGGCTCGATTATATAATACCCAGGTCAAAAATGCGCTTTTGGGAGCAATTTTTGACCGCACTGGGTATAATCGTCCCGTGCCCATCACCACCGTTTTCTTCGACCTCGACGATACGCTCTATCCCGCCTCCACGGGTTTGTGGCTTGCGATCAAGGAACGCATGAACCGCTACATGCGCGAGCGCATGGGCATCCCCGAAAGCGAAATCGGGACTCTGCGCGAAAAATATTTTCGCGAATACGGCACGACCCTGCGCGGCCTGCAGGCAAATCACGAAATAGATGTGGAAGACTTTCTTGCCTTTGTGCACGACCTGCCCCTGCGCGACTACCTGACCCCCGATCCAATCCAGCGCTCGGTCATCGCATCGCTTCGGACCCGCAAACTGATCTTCACCAACGCGGACGCCGCCCACACCCGCCGCGTGCTCGCCGCCCTCGAACTGGACGGTCTCTTCGACTCCATCGTGGACGTGAACGCGGTCGCGCCGTACTGCAAGCCCATGCCCGAGTCGTTTTCCATTGCGATGAAGATCGCGGGCGAGACTGACCCCTCGCGCTGCGCCATGATTGACGACCTGCCGCGCACGGCCCGCGCCGCGCGAGACTTCGGCCTGTTTGCCATTCTATTCGGCCGCGGCCCGTCTCCCGACGCCGACGCGTCCTTCAGCGACTGGCGCGACCTGCCTGCCCTGGTGAATGGGAGCAAACCATGAACGAAGGAAATGTGATCCTGGTCGTGCTGATTGTCATTGGCATCATCGTGGCCGCCAATGGAATGATGTTCCTGGCGGCGCGGGCATGGGTACGCGGCGGTAAAACCGCGCGCAACTTTTTCGACAGCGCGCGGGATACGCTTGGGCAAACCTTTCGACAGGAAGACAAGTCGCTGGACGAACTGCGGTCGAAGATCCATCAACTGCAGAACGCGGAGAAGGACGGACAAAAAAGCGACGGCGCCTGACCGCCGCTTTTTGTTCTGCTCATTGACTGCGCAAGGCCTCCAGCCGCCGCGCAAGGTCCGCCTGTATCCCGTCGTAGGCGCTTTTCCCGGCAAGGTTATTCAATTCAAAAGGGTCGTCCTGCAAGTCATACAGTTCGCACTCGCCGGTGACGTATTCGACATACTTCCAGTCCATCGTGCGGACAGCGTAGAATTCGGGAATGATCGCGCCCACGCCCTCCTCGGTCGGCCAGTGTTCGATGAGCAGCGCGTCCCGCCAGTCAACCGATCCATTCTCCAGGAGGGGCACAAGGCTGATGCCGTTGACATTTTCGGGAACCGCCGCGCCGGCCAGTTCGGCAAACGTCGGCGCGAGATCAATATTTGCCACCAAATGTGTGTCGGTGCGCGCGGGAAACCGTCCCGGCGCGTAGACGATGAAAGGCACGTGCGCGCACTCGTCGTAGGGACAGTTCTTCGTCACGCCGAAGCGATGTTCGCCCATGGTCATGCCGTTGTCGGAGAGATAGACAATCATCGTGTTTTTATCCAGGCCCGTTTGTTCGAGGGCGCGTAAAATGGACGCCACGCCATCGTCTACCGACAGCAGGGAGCGCAAAATCTGAACCTCGGCGATTCTCAGTTCATCATCCGAAAGAGGGCTGAGTTCGGAGAGGTATTCCGGCTTGTCGCTGATGTCTTTCTCATTCCGGCTGGGCAGGTCGTGCGGTTCCCACACCCAGTCCGAGCCGCGGAAAGCATCTTTGTGACGCGGCGCAGAGATGTAGGGTGAGTGTGGGTTGTAGTAGCCGACGAAGAGGAAGAACGGCTCGTCCCGCGCCGCGTGGATGAAGTCTACGGCCTTGACCGTCACCACGTCCGCGCCGAAGTTGGCCTTCGATTTTGGATATTCCACTTCCCGGCCGTTTTCGGAGAGGGTGAAATCCCAGTAATATTGAAATCCCGATTTGCCCAGGAACGCGCCCCAATCGTCCCAGCCCGGAGGGACCTTGCCATGCGGTTCAAGAAGTTCATAATCGTTCAGGTATTTTCCGAAATAGGCCGTGCGATAACCCGCCTCCCGCAGCCAGACCGCCAGGCTGGAGGTGTCGTCGAATTTGGGCGCGCCGCCCATGGGATAGCGATTGGTGTAAACCTTGTGATTGTGCACGTATTGGCCGGTCAGGATGCTGGCGCGGCTGGGACAACACAGCGGCGTGGTCACGAATCCATTCTCGAAGACCACGCCCTCAGCCATCAACACGCCCGTGACGGTTGGCATGTAATCAATGGTGTAATATGGCTGATCGTCGGTGAGGATGAAAATGATATTCGGACGGGAATCGGCCAACCGTTCCGCGGCGGCATCGGCTTCATCGCCCGTATCGTAAAGCGTCGGCGCGTATCCCTCAGGCGGAGAAAAATCGAAATGGCCCGGCCGCTCCATCGGCGCGGGGGCACACGAGGCGGTCAACGCAATCAGGATTGCTAAAACAACGATGCATTTCCTCATGCGTTCTGAATATTTCCCGCCAGGCCCAGGTCGGGCGCGATGCGCCGCATGGCCGTAATGACGTTGCCGACGTGTTCCCACTGGTCAATTCCAAAATCGGCTGTGGCGGCTTCGATGTTGGCGCGTTCCGCGCCCGCGGCGAAGGCCTTGTCCTTCCACTTTTTTTTCACGGAACCGACTTCCAGATCGTACAGCGAGCGCGAGGGGCGCACCAGCGCCACCGCCGTGACGAAACCCGTGATCTCGTCGCAGGCGTAGAGCGCCTTGCGCCGCAGCGTATCGCGCGGCACGCCGGTGTGGTCCGCGTGGCTGAGGATGTCCTGGATCAACTCCTCGGGCACGCCGCGCTCGCGCAGGATGGGCGCGCCGGCCTGCGGGTGTTCTTCCAATGTCGGGTGAATCTCCCAATCGAAATCATGGATGATGCCCAGCAGGCCCCACGTCTGCGGATCCTCGCCGAACTTCTCGGCGTAGAAACGCATGCAGGCTTCGACCGCCAGCATGTGCCTGACGAGACTCTCGTTCTTTACAAATTCACGCACAAGGGCAATGGCTTCGTCGCGGGTCATGTTCTCTCCTTGCAGGACAAATTGGCAATGGTCCTACTTTTCCGCAAAGATCGGTTCAGGCTCGCCCAGGATGGCCGCGGGCTTGCCGCGGGACACATCCACGAACGCGCCGAAGGTGGCGAACAACTCGCGGGCCTGCCAGTAGGCGCGCGAGAGTTTGCGATAATAGTAGTTGTTTGCCTCGACGCCCACGGCTGGAAGTCCCAGCGCGTTGCAGGTGAACAGGGCGCGCGGCAGATGAAATCCCTGTGTGACGAGGATGGCGCGCTCCACGCCGAAGATGGCTTTGGCGCGATAGCAGGTATCGTAGGTGCGGCGTCCGGCGTAATCGAGGACAATCACCTCGTCCGGGACCCCGAGACTGAGCGCGTACTGACGCATGGATTCAGGCTCATTGTATTCGAGCGTGGAATTGTCGCCGCTCATCAATAGTTTCTCCACCTTGCCGTCGAAGTAGAGTTGGGCGGCGGTCATCACGCGGTCGCGCAGGATGGCGGTGGGCGTGCCGTCGTAACGCAGGCCCGCGCCGAAGACGATGGCGACGCGTTCGGGCGGAACGGTCTCTGGGGAGAAAATGCGGGCCGCGGCGTAGAGCGCGGTGACGAGTCGGGGGAGGAAAAGCCCGAGCAGGCCGAGCAGGCCCAGGGTCAGGATGAGGCGGCGCAGGAATTTCCAAATCTGTTTGAGCATGACGCGATTCTACCAACGGTATGGGCAGGTCTCCGATCTTTCATAACCCACATTAATATTTGCCCAGGCCCGTCTCTGCCTTGATCACGTCAGCCGCTTGCGGACCTCGGCGCTGAGGAAGTCCATGGCCCAGACGACGATGACGATGGCGAAGATGGCGGTGCCAGCCTGATGGTAGGCAAACGTGTTGATGCGCTGGCTGAGATAGTAGCCGATGCCGCCGCCGCCCACGTAGCCAATGATGGTGGAGATGCGGACGTTGATGTCCCAGTGGTAGATGATGAACGAGATGAAATCGGGGACAACCTGCGGGATGACGGAATAGACGACCGTGTGCAGGCGCGGCGCGCCGGTGGCGGTGACGGCCTCGATGGGACCCGTGTCTATGCTTTCGATGGCTTCGGAAAACAGTTTGCCCAGCGAGGCGATGGTGACGACGGTGAGCGCGAGCATGCCCGCGAAGGGGCCATAGCCAAGCCAGAAGGCGAAGACGGTCGCCATCACCAGCGGGTCGTAGGAGCGCATCAGGTTGAAGAAGGAACGAAAGATGTAGTAAACCGTCGTGCCGATCACTCCCCTTCGCATGATGTTGCCGGCCGCCAGGAAACTGAGGGGCGCGGCGATGATCGTGGCAATGGTGGTGGACAGGAGCGCCATGAAGATGGTGACGAACATCTCGCGCATCACATCTTGCGCGGCCTGGCTCGGCTTGAGTCCGCCAACGGAGACGTTGGTATCCACCTGGAGTTTGCTGGGGATTCCATTCACTGTGACGGCAATGGGCTTGGCGTTTGTCTCCACCGCAAAGTGGCCGTCGGCGTCGGTGACGGTGCGCGCGGCGGTCAGGACGCGGCCATCGGGAAATTGCCAGCGGATGATGATATCAGCGTTCGGGCTGAGGTCAAAGCCTTCCAGGGTAAAGGATGCCTTTTCTTCGGCGCAGGCCGGGGTGGCAACCAGCCTGGGGCCGGAGGAGGGCGGCACGGGGTCTGGGGCGGAGCCGCACGGGATGGCGAAAGTCGTTTCGATGGTGGTGGTCGTGAAGTCGTGCGTGACCAGGTCGGGCGAGAGCACTTCGCGGATGATTTTCTCGCCGTTGGGCAGGTTGCGAATCAGGGCGGGGAAATCTATCTCGGTGACGTTCCACGAGACGCCGAGGGCGAGGGCCAGCAATGCCAGCAGCAAAATATTGAGCGTGACGCGAAAGGCGGTGGGGCGTTTCATTTACACCAGTCTTTCGCGCACTTTGGCGCTAAAGTAATCGAGGACGACGACGATGGCGGCGATGGTGATGAAGACTGCGCTTACGCCGCGCATATCGCTGATGCGGATGAGTTCGATGAGCAGGAAGCCGATGCCGCCGCCGCCCACAAAGCCGACGATGGTGGCGGAACGAACGTTGATGTCCCAGCGATAGATGGTGAAGGCGGTGAAGGGCGGGACGATCTGCGGGATGACGCCGTAGCGCACCACCTGAGCCCAGTTTGCGCCGGTGGCGCGGATGGCTTCGATAGGGCCGGGGTCTATGCCTTCGATGACTTCGGAATAGAGTTTGGCCAGCGCGGCGACGGAGTGGACGGCCAGCGCCAGCATCCCCGCGAACGGTCCCAGGCCGACGATTTTCACGAAGATAAAAGCGATGATGAGCGATTCGATGGAGCGTAAAATGTTGAGCAGGGTGCGAACGATGACGTAGATGGTCATGGTGGCGGGATTGCCGCTCATCAGGTTGCGCGCCGCCAGGAAACTGACGGGAATGGCAAAGACGATGGCAAACAAAGTGGCCATGAGCGCCATGGCAATGGTGGTCACCGCGCCTTTGAGCACTTCACCGCCGACGAAGGAAAGTTCGTAGCCGCCAATGGGACGGTATTGGTCGAAGTAGACGCGATGGCCGAGCGAGATGGTCGGGTCGGGCGCGCCCGAAAGGGCGGTGGTGGGGACGTGGATGACGGCGGTCAGCGAGCCGCTCTCATCGGTGGTTTGAACCAGCATGGCGTCTTCGTTCCCGCCCAGCATTCGGGCGTTACCGATGGGCGTCTCCCACCAAATCTCGGTCTCGGTGTTCGGCCACATGCCGCTGACGCTGACGATGACCGTCTCCAGCACGGCGGCGCAGTCGGGGGTGGCGATGGCAACCTTGCCGTCCATTTCGTGGCGGGCAGGGGGGACATCCGCGCCGCAGGGGACGTACACTTCCACCCACATTTGATTGGTCTCGCGGCGCTCTTGGACAAAATCGGGTTCCAGCATCGGACGGGCAATTTGCACGGCGCGGTTCATATCCGCCTGGGAAAAGTCAATTTGGAGCACCTGCCAGCCGATGCCATAGGCGGCGGCGAGTCCAATCAGGACGGGGAGGAGGATTCCGCTTTTCTGACCGCGCGCCTGGCGGACGGCGTCCCAGATGTTCCACAGCCAGACGAGGGCGGGCGAGACGTACCAGCGCGGGTCGGCGTACCAAAGTGTGGTCAGCGTCAATACAAGAACGCCGATGAAGATGGAGACGCCGCGATACCGCTGGCGGGCGGCGAACTGTCCCAGCCCGGGCAGGATGGCCGAAAGCAAAGCGGCAAGCAGGGGCGAAGTGGCTGGTTTCGCTGAGGCGGTCATGGACGGCTCACAGGCTGGCAGCGCGGACTTCCTGCGCTTCCTCGCCGTAGATTTCCTTGAATTTGGCGCGGTCAATCTCCTGCGCCGAGCCTTCGAAGACTTTGACGCCGTCCTTCAAAGCCACCACGCGCGTAGCATAGCGATGGACGAGGTCCAAAAAGTGCAAAGAACAAATGATGGTGATCCCCTCTTTGTTGAGTTGTTCGAGATATTGCAAAATGGAGTGCGACAGGACCGGGTCGAGGCTGGCAACCGGCTCATCGGCCAGGATCAGTTTCGGGTCCTGCATGAGCGCACGCGCGATACCCACGCGCTGCTGCTGTCCGCCGGAGAGGGCGTCGGCGCGTTCGGCGGCCTTGTCCGCAATTCCAACTCGCGCCAGCGCTTCGAGGGCGCGTTGTTTTTCATCCACAGACCAGAGACCGATGAGACTCATCCACGGGTTGGCATATCCCAGCCGCCCTGAAAGCACATTGGTCATCACGCTGGAACGCTTGACCAAATTGAACTGCTGGAAGACCATGCCGATCTTGCGGCGGATCTGGCGCAATTCGCCGGGAGGCGCGGCGGTGATGTCTACATCATCCCAGAGGATTTTCCCCTCGGTGGGATCAATCAGGCGGTTGATGCAGCGCAGCAGGGTGGACTTGCCCGATCCCGACAGCCCGATGACGACCATAAACTCGCCGTCCTTCACATCGAAGGAGACATTCTTCAATGCCTGTGTGCCGTTCGGATAGGTCTTGGAGAGATTTTGGATTCGCAGCATGGATGGCCTCGTGTCCCTCACCCCCTTCCCCTCTCCCAGTCGGAGAGGGGTGCCAAAGGCAGGGTGAGGGTCAGGTGAAAAAAGAGGGAGGACATTCTGCCCTCCCTCTTTCATCAAAGGGATTTGTTATTTGCCCATGAAGTCGGCAAGATCCAAACCTGAGGCTTGCAGGTAGGTGCGGAACTCATCGTAGAAGGTGTCGTCAATGGCCTTCAGACCTTGAATATCATAACCGCCGTTCTTCAGCAGGGCCTTGCCCTCTTCGGTTCCGGCCATTTCCAGCAGGGCGGCGACGATCTTTTCGCGGATTTCCGCCGGGACGTTGGGGGCAAAGGAGACGTTATCGTTCGGGATGATGGGCTCGCTCATCCAGATGACCACGACCTTTTCGTTGACATCCGGGAAGTCCTTCGAGATGTCGGGGGTCGGGGCAAAGGTGGCGCCGAAGTCGCAGATCTCGCCCTTGGGGCTGAGATAGATGGACTTGACGACGGTCGAGTGTCCCTGCACCCAAGCGCCGGCCTTGATGCTCACGCCAGCGTCCTTGAAAATGCCGAGCGGGATGACGTACCCGGACGAAGAGAGGGGATCGGTCCAGCAGGGCTTCTTCCCATCGAACTGTGCCAGCGCGGTCTTGGCGTCGGCGGTGTTAGCGCCGGTGGCGGCGTCATAGTAGGAAGTATAGCCAGCCGCAGCATTGGCAATGATCTGGGAACTATAGTGATCGGAGCCGAAGCGGATGGTGGCCAGCGAAACATCGGCATATCCCTGCTCGCGGGCGATGAGATACGTGAAGGGCGGCAGCCAGCCAATGTGCGCCTGCTCGGAGCCCATGGCTTCCACCAACGCGGCATAGTTGGCGGGGACGGTGACTTTGATGGAATAGCCGGTCATCTCAGTCAGTTTGGCGGCAATCGCCTCGCCGCCGGCCTGCAGTTCCTGCGAGGTGGCGGAGGGAGCCAGTCCCATGATGAGCGGGTTCTCGGGGGTGCCGAGTTCCGGCGCGGGCGGCTCGGTGGCAGTGGGTTCGGGTGCGGGCGGCTCGGTCATGGGCGGCTCGGTGGCTACCGGGGTGGCCGGCGCGCAGGCGGCAAGCACCAGCGTCAGCGCGACCAGCAGGCCGAGCAGAATGGAAATACGTCTATTCATACGATTTCTCCTCTCACGGGAATAGTTTTTAGCAGGGAATCGCCCCTGCTTGCAAAAATGATAATAACGCCAAATAATTGTTTAGGCAAGTGATAAACCTTAAAAGTTTCGTAAACGATTGGCCGGTTCAAAAGTTTATTGGATCAGGTCGTCCAGGTCGGCGCCGGAGGCCTCGAGATACTTGCGAAATTCAACATAGAAACCATCATCCACCGGCAGGATGCCTTCGACCTCGTAAAGCGCCCCCAGCAACGCCTGGCCTTCGTCCATGGCCCAGACGCGTTCGAGAGCCTGCTTGAATTCGAAAGCCAATTCGGGCGGGAGGCTGGAGGCGAATGCCATTACGTTGTAAGGGATGATGGGCGGGATGCGCCAGATGACCGCCACCTCGTCACGGAAGGACGGGTAGCGGTCGCGCAGGACAGGAAAGGCCAACGCGTCCACGTAGGTCGCGCCGAATTCGCAGGACTCCCTGTTGAAAACATTGCGGGCGACGGTAAAGTGGCTGTTCAAAAATGAGCCCACCATGGTTTCTATTCCATGATATTTCAACACGCCGGACGGAATGAGGTAGCCGGATGGCGAGGTGCGCTCAGTCCAGCAAGGCTTCTTCCCGGCGAACTGTGCCAGGGCTTCGGGCGCGTCGGCGGTGTTCTCGCCGGTGGACGGATCGAAATACGGTTTGAAGGCATCCACGCGGGCGATGAATTGCGCGCCGTAAGAGGCTTCGTCGTTGCGCGTCAGGGCGAAGGCGGCGTGCACCGAACCTTGTTCATACGCGCGGGCGTAAGCGAACGGTGTGAGGACGGCGATGTGGGCGTTACCGACCTGCAGGGCCGCGAGCAAATCGTTGGTTGTGGACGGCGAAACGGCCACCACGCTGTAACCTGTCTGTTCGGTCAGCAGGGCAGCCAGAGCCTGCCCGTTTTCGATGATAAACGAATCGAGAGCGGGGCTGGGCGACAGGGCCAGCAGGACGGGATTTTCATACGATCCGAGCGGCGGCGGTTCCGCCGTTGGGGTGGGAGGCGCGGCCGGAGTCGCGGTGGCAGGCGCGGGCGTGGCGCGAGGCGCTTCCCGCCCGGGCAGGGAACAGGCGGCCAGCAGGAGGGTCGTCAGCAAAAAGAGTCGGCGCATGGGGGCGTCCCGCTTATCATAACGAGAATGGGAACTTCGGGCAAGTGCCTCGCGATAAGGGCGGGTGTTATAATGAGTGCCATGAAACAGAATTGGTTTTCCATCCTCGTGCTAATCATCCTGGCCGCGGGTGTGTATTTTATCGTAGACACGATTCGTAATACCGCCCGCCAGGCCGCCGCGCCGCTGGAGGGACTGCAACAGGCCAACAGCGCCATGCAGACCCAAGTATCGGAATTGATGAACCCGACGCCCACGATCATCCCCGACCCGGTGACGTACATCTCCGAGATCCGCGCTCTGGCGCGGCTGGAGACGATCCAGTATAGCGTGGAAAAGGTCATCACCGCCGAACAGGGACAGGGCACGTTCAGTTTCCTCTTTGGCGATAAACTTTTGTTCGTGGCGCACGGCGTGGTGATCGCGGGAATCGATATGGAAAAAATCGGCCCGCAGGACCTGCGGCTCGAGAACGGCGTTTTGTATGTCACCCTGCCTCCGGCCGAGGTGTTCATCGCCACACTCGACAACGAGAAATCCTACGTCTATGACCGCGAGACGGGCATCCTCACCAACGGTGTGCAGGACCTGGAAACGCTGGCGCGTCAGGCCGCCGAGCAGGAGATCCTGAACGCGGCGCTGGAAGATGGAATCCTCGATCAGGCCGAGAGAAATGCCGAAATCTATCTCCAAAAGTTCTTCGAGGCGCTGGGGTTCGAAAACGTCATCATGGCCTTCGATGATTTGTAGAGAAGAGCCGTTTCCCGAATTGGAGATTCCTGCTTGTATTTGCCGCTAAAATCGCTATAATAATTGTGGGTGAATTGGATGTTGGGGCCGCCTTAATGGTTTGAGCCACAAAACAATTACTCCAAAGGTGGAGGCTGTGATCTGGTGACTTAATTGGTCGCTTGCCCTCTTCATTATTGCCTTATAACACAGGATCAGGGAAAGTCATCAGGGAGCCAAATAGCGAAACCGGCCACATGGCCGGTTTGTGCGTTAAGCCGGAGAAAAGGAGGTCATTGGCCCAAACGTATGATATCGGACCAAAACAAAAATCACATTCTATCGCAAAGAGGAGACAAACATGAAAAAGATCGTTATCGCCCTGGTGGTGATTCTTGTCCTGGCGTTTACCACAGTCTCGGTGAGCGCCAAGCCGGGCAGTTGTGTGGGCATCCAGTCTGGTTTGCTGTTAGACAGCGCCGGGAATCCACTCGTCATGGGTTACGACCAGTTCGGCTACAACTACCAGGCGCACATGTTCAACGGGACCTACGACAGCGTGGACCGCAACCTGGACGGAAAATACTGGGGCTCAACCGGCGATTACGTGGATGACGTGCTCATCATGAAATGGTCGGACGACTGGCTCTCGAACCAAGACTGCAACGGCGACGGCAAGCTCGACCGCGGCACCGCTGGTATCAGCCTAGGTTGGGAAACGAACCACGTTATCGGTGACTACGATTCCGATGGCAATGGCTCACAGGATGCTCACTACACCTACTTCGTCAAAATCGCGTGGGTCGGCCCGGGCGGCTCCTTGTGGGGCCAGTACGAAATCATCCAGGAGGTCTACAACGACCCGGTTGGCGGTTTCCACGGCCTGCAATACAAGATCGCTGCCCCCGGCTTCGGCCAGAACGACCACTGGACCGTGCCGTAATCACACCCTCTCCGTCCACGACGGATGAGCATACTTCTCGCGGACTAGTTCATCGGCCCGCGAGATTTCTTTTTTAGACAATTCCCCCGCTTCAAAGCGCAGGCCCAATTCCGCTTCGAACGCGCGGACGAAGGCCTGGGCCGCCGTTTCCCAATCCACTGCGCGGCTCAGGGCGGATTCGACGGTGGCGGCGTGCGCGAGCAGGCGCGCCGCGGCATCTGCTCGCGCGGTTTCATCGGGAAAGACAAGCGCCTGGACGATGCGCGTCAGGTCGCCGGTCAGCGGCAGGGAGCCGTGCTGGAGCACACCGTCCTTCCTGCGCGCCTGGGCCGAACCAATTAGCTTTTTGCCATTGACCGTGATCTCATACGTCGAAGGTACTTCAAAGCAGACGGGGTTGGACGTTTCAGAGAGCAGGCCCGGAGCATGTTCTTTCATCTCGACCGGCATTTCCAGCGATTGCACCGCGGCCAACAGGGCTTTGGCGAGACGGTTGTAACTCTCGAGTACACTGCCCGCCAGGTGCGGCTCGTCGGCTGGACCGGTGACGGAGTAGGTCAATTCATCAGTATGCAGGATGGCTCGGCCGCCGGTCGGGCGGCGGACGACTTCCCAGCCGCGTTCGGCGAGGCGCGGCACATCTACGTCCGCGAAGGGCTGGGCGTATCCAAGAGAGAGGCAGGGCGGGGTCCACGCGTACAACCGCAGGGTCGGAAGGGATTCGCCGCGTCCTGCGGATTCGAGCAGGGCCTCGTCCAGGGCCATGTTCCATGCGCCGCGCGCGGGAGGGTTGAGGAGGAGTCGCCAAGTGGTCATACGGCGATATTGTACCCAATAACCAAACAGGAATTTTGTCACTTGCCACGGATGTCCCGATTGCCTTATAGTGTAACTGCAACGGAAAGCGAGTCATATCAAACTGGCGGGGGCGCGCAGATTGTATGGTGGATGGCGAGGGACATCCGGGAGGGCCGACATGGCTGAAGGATTCAAAACCTGTGCCGCCTGCGGGGAACTTAATCCGTCGAGCAATCAATACTGTGGAAGATGCGGGGAAAAACTAATCGAGTCGCCTGAAATCGGAACAGAGCCTCATGCCGAAGGCGCTAAATCCTCTCATCTAGGCGCGGCCCTGCTAAATCTGTCGGGCCTGGGGTTGGGCTATCTGTTGCTGAAGCGCTGGCTGCGTTGGTCGTTTCATTTTACCGTCTCCATCCTGCTGGTCGTGACGGCATATCGGTCGCAGGCGTCCCGTTCGCCTGTGTTCTGGCTCGTTGTTTTCTGTCTGTGGCTGGGCTGGATGGCATTGGACGGCTGGCGTCAATCTCGAAAAATCGCGGCGGGATCCCCACCCACCCTGACGACCCGCTTCCGCCTCATCTTCGGGGTTGCGGTCTTGCTGCTCGTTGCGGATGGGCTGGCAATTTTTGGCTACTCGGCCCTGGGGGATCGGGAATTCTTGAAGGGATTAGCTGCCTATGAAAGCGGAAATTGTTTTCTTGCCATGCAATCTTTCGAACGTGTGACCTCGGTTTACGAATTGACCTTGAGTTCCGATATTGCCGAGGCGGATGCAAAATTCGAGGAGTGCAGTCTGGTCGTTTTTGCAGAGAATGCGCGTGAACGGCGCGAGTATGCCGATGCGATCGTTTCCTGCGAGACGTACTTTCGCCTCTATCCCGAAAGCCCTCTGGTTCCTGCTCTGCGCGAGGACACTGCCGAGATCTATCACGAATGGGCTGTGCAATTGAGCGAGAGCGGCGACTTCCAGTCCGCTGTGGATAAGTATCAGGCCCTTCTCGGGAGTTATCCGGAGACGCTGATGGGAGAACAGGCTAGGAACCTGGCGGCAGGTACGTACGTCCAATGGGCACGGCAATTGCAGGGAAAAAGGAAATACGCCGAAGCGATACAGAAATACGAGATTGTTCTCTCCCAATACAAGGACACACCCGCAAAATCTGATGCGGAAGAATTGTTACCGGGGGCGTGCTGGGAGTGGGCCGAATCCCTGCGGCGGCAAAACAAACTGGTCGAGGCGCTGACCGAGTATCAAATGATCATGGATCGCTTCCCGGGAACTCCGTATGCCGCCGACTCTGCCGGGGTGTTCTCAATGTACTACACAGCGGCAACCCAGGATGAAAATTCAGGTTACGTTTGCGACGCCGTACCAACGCTAGAGGCCTTTATCGAAGTCGGCGGGATGTATTCCAACGAGGCGGAAACCTCACTGCCCCAGGCGCTTTATGATTGTGGAGTGGAAAAGCACGCACAAGGCGACTTTTCGGAGGCGGCAAACCTTTATAGGCAAGTCAGATTCACATCGTCCAATACCGAACTGGCAGAGAGCGCGCGGGTCGCCCTGGAGGCAGTGGACGCGGATCAGCGCTGCTTTGAATTTAACGGTCCAAAAACAGAGGTCGGTCCGTTTACGTCACAGGATTACACCCTCTCCGACACTGCAACCATTGAGATCGCCAACGATGCAAAAGACAGCATCGAGGTCCTGTTTTGCGCGGG
This sequence comes from Anaerolineales bacterium, assembly GCA_034435275.1. Classification (GTDB taxonomy): domain Bacteria; phylum Chloroflexota; class Anaerolineae; order Anaerolineales; family Villigracilaceae; genus JBFMCC01. The sequence goes on from DAOTXP010000149.1 coordinate 27,907, forward strand.
AAACCCTGATTCGCGATCCATGAGGGTTGGCGGATGCCCATCCTGCGAACCGTATTATTCGACCCCTTCAAGTCCCCGCGAGACGGCGCCGTCCGCCAAAATTCAGTTGGTCCCCGGCTATTACGAGGTGCTGGTGCTTTGCACCTCCTGTCCCTCCCCCCTCACGCATGAGGCACTGCATTGGGAATGGTATGTAAGCGAGGGAGAGGAATACTCCATCTTTCACTACAAAATGATGCAGACATCCTTCCCAATTCCGGCCTTTCCCGTTATTCCAACACCGAGCTGGCCATAGTGGGTAAAGCCGCATATCGCGTAAGGAAGGAATGCCATGAGAGCAGGTATCTTTTTTCTGGGCGGCTTGTTGCTGCTAAATCTGACCGCCTGTAACACAGCGCCGGAAGATGTGAATATCAAGGCGGAACGAGTTGCGGCGACCATTCTCGCCGCTCAGGCGGCACAATATCCAAGTTCCACCCTCCCGCCACATACCGCCGCGCCTTCTCCGACTCGGAGGCCCACTTCCACGCCTCTTCCGCCTTCGTCAACGCCAGAGCCGACCCGCTGTTCCGGGATTTTGATAACGGAAAGGAAAACCTCGGAAGGAATTTATCTTTTGGTGTTTCGATGTTCAGACGATCTAAAATATGAACTGGGACCGCTTGCCCAGGGAGCGTATGCGGTCGGCCCTAACGAGGAATTCCTTGTGTATTGCTCTATAGACGGTTCCGTCTATGCCGCAAAGATCGGAAGCCCCAAGTTGATATTCCTGGAGAGCATCAAAAAGGAACTCAATCCCGTTCTCTTGAACCAGGCCAGGGAACCCGCACTTGGGCTTTCATTCGTCGGCGATTATCCGTATACGGTGGAGATTTACGTGTGCCCGTACGGCAGTTGTCCCTCATACTTCACTGAGACAGCGATCAAAGTGGCAGGTGTCCGCATCCCGTTGAATATCTCGCATTAGCGTTCACCCAGCCAACGAACGGACCGATGGTGCGAAACATCACTGGGAGAGACACTCTCGATTGGAGAAATCGCCGGTCAAATGCGGCCGTTAATCGTCTTTTTCCTCGATGAACTGCCGTGCGGCCTCTTCGGGCGGCTGTAACTCCTGGCCTTGCTGTTCGGCCAGATAATGCTGGTGGTCGAGAATCCAAAGATACAGATCGCCCTCGGTCTTGCCGGGGAATTCCTTGAGGATTTTACTCCTGCGAATCACCTTGATAATGGGGAGGTAGACCGTATCGTACCAGTGCACGACGGCCTCTTCCTCCGAAATGTCGCGCTTTAAATCCAGCCCCATGAAATAGCGATGGACGGCGATGTGTTCCAGCATACGGTCGAAGCCATCGGGGATGGTGAGTTTGATGTTGGCATCCTTCCGCAGACGGTCGAGGGAAGTGCGATCCAGGAAGTGGACCTTTTCACCCAAAATCTCGAGGTCTTCCGGCTTGATGTCGGGCGTGATGTTGACGCGTGTGGCGCATTCGCGCACCTCGGCGTCGATGAATTCCTGTCCCTGCTCGCGGGCCACCGAGACGCGATGGTGGCCATCCACGACGAAATAGACCTGTCCGACCTTGTACAAAACGACGGGCGGCAGGCTGATATCCTGATAGAAGGCGCGGCTGATGCGCTGCCAGCGCCCGGCGGTTTCGTCCTGCGTGGGCAGGAAGGCGCGGTCAAACTCGTGGTAACGGTTGAGACTGCCGACAATCTGGTCCAGCCGGACGGTCTTCACGCCGCGATAGATCGGGCCGCCGATGCGCAGGATTTCCTTCACTTCGTCATAGGAAAGCAGGCTGTTGGGCTGTCCCGAGATCACCGACCAGACGCTGTTCAGGAAGGCCTTGAAGCGTGCCCGGCCATAGTCGGCGCGGGCGCGCGAGGAAAGTTCGTCACTCATTCGTTGTCTCGATCACTCTATAAGGGTAAATATTGATGATCTTCGTGGAATGCAACATAGTCTCAGACTGTACAAGATTGCGTTTGTGGAAATGGATGTGCCCGTGAAGATGATAGCGGGGCCGCGCCAGGCGGATCAGCCAGTTGAGTGCGCGCAGTCCCTGATGCGCACGGGAATCTTCATCGTGAATCCCATGTGGCGGTGAGTGGCTGATGAGGATATCCAAGGCGCGGCCATAACGCAATCGATTCAGTAGCAGAAAGGGTAACAGGCGGAATGCCCTCCAATACGCCTCCTCCTGCGTGTACTGGTTGACACCGTCGGGCCGATAGCGGATACTACCACCCAGCCCGGCCAGAAGCAGGCCGCGGCGGGTCAGAACCCTTCCATCGATATTTTCACAGCCTTCGGCTTGCGCAGCAACGGACCGCGGGTCATAAGCCGGATCATGGTTGCCGGGCACGTAACAAAGCGGTGCGCCGATCACGGTGACGAGGTATTCCAGATATGTGTAAGGCAGGTCTCCACAGGCAAGAATCAGTCCTACATCCGAGAAATGACCGCCGGAAGCCAGAGAGTAGAGGCGGTCCACCACCTCGTCAGTTACCGCCAGAATTTTCATCGGTTCCATTGTCCCGCGAAACGGTTTTTCGGGCAAGGGGGCTTGCAAGAGTGTAGTTAATGGGACTTGCGAGGTAGTTGCCAATCCAGCCAGTGCACAATATAATTCATTAATAATCTGACGGAGCAGTTATTTTTTGAATACACATCCCCTCACTGAACCCCTTGGGGACGGAAGGGATACAACCCCACGTCGCCAGTTGCAGGCCGGGACAACCCTTGTTGAACGCTATCACATTCAGGAAGTGATCGGCGTTGGCGGCATGGGCTCGGTATACCGCGCGCGCGATCTGCATTTCCCAAACGTGGTCAAGCTGGTGGCCGTCAAGGAGATGATCAACATGGCGCCCGACGCGTTAGTGCGCCAGACCATCGTCCAGAATTTCGAACGCGAGGCCAACTTGCTGGCAACGCTAAATCATCCCTCCATCCCTCGCATTTATGATTATTTCTCGCAGGATGACCGCTCTTATCTCGTGCTGGAATTCATCCACGGCAAGGACTTGGAAGCCATCATTGGCGATACAGACGGCTTCCTGCTGGAGGAGCAGGTGCTCACCTGGGGCATTCAGCTGTGCGACGTGCTCAGCTACCTGCACGGCCATAAGCCCGACCCGATCATCTTCCGCGATATGAAACCGTCCAATGTGATGATCAACCACAACGGTGACGTGATTCTCGTGGATTTCGGAATCGCCAAGACCTTCCAGACCGGCATCAAGGGAACGATGATCGGTACGGAGGGTTATTCCCCGCCCGAACAGTATCGCGGCGAAGCGACCCAGTTGGCGGACATCTACGCCTTGGGCGCCACTCTGCATCACGCCCTGACGCGCCGCGACCCGCGCCTCGAGCCGCCATTCTCGTTCGCCGAGCGCCCGGTGCGCAAGATCAATCCGAACGTCTCCCCGGAAATGGAGGCGGTCATCAACACCTCGCTGCAATACAACCCGGAGGACCGCTTCCCTGGGGCAAGCGAGATGAAGGAAGCCCTGCTTTCCGCGGGGCGCAAGACCGGCATGCTCTCACGCTTGCCGACCTCCAGCCTGCAGGCCTCCACCATTAAGCCATTGTGGTCCTTCCAGTGCGAGGATGAGATTCGCGGTACGCCCGCTTATTACCAGAATTCCATTCTGGTCGGCTCCTACGACAACAACCTGTATTCCCTCAGCGCCGCCGACGGAAAATTCCAGTGGAAGTACGCCGCCGACGGCGGAATCGTCACCCGCCCGGCGGTTTTCGAGGGCAACATCTACGTCGGCTCGGAGGACAAGCGCCTGCACGTGGTCAGCCAGCGTTCCGGCAAGGTGGTCTGGACCTACTATTCGGACGGTCCGGTGCGTTCCTCGCCGCGCATCGCCGAGGGACACATCTTCTTCGGCTCGGATGACCATTATCTGCATGCGGTCAACCTGAATACCGGCCGGGCGGCCTGGCGATTCGAATCAGCCGGGCCGGTGCGCTCCTCACCCTTTGTGGGCAACGAATTGGTCTATTTCGGTTGTGAAAGCGGAGACTTCTACTGTGTGGATTTTCGCGGCGTTCTCAAATGGCGCTTCTCTGCCAAACGCGCCGTCACATCCTCCCCTGTCGTTATCGGACAGGCGCTCTATTTCTCGTCCATGGATGGGACGCTCTACGCGCTCGACAGTCGCAACGGCTGGATCATCTGGCGTTTCCGGCTGGGCAAAGGCTCGATTGTTTCCCCCGCCGTGGCTGAGGGGATGGTCTATACCGGCGCGGCGGATGGATTCCTTTACGGTGTGGAGGCCCAGACGGCCAAGGAAGTCTGGCGTTTCCGCACCGAGCACCAGGTCAGCGGCTCGCCGGTCGTTTACAAGGATTCCCTCTACTGCGGTTCGGTGGATGGCACGCTTTACTGTCTGGAAGCCAGAACCGGCCGCCTGCGCTGGAAATTTGCCACCAAAGGCCCCATCACCGGCACGCCTTTGGTGTATGATGATATTGTCTACATCGGCTCCACCGACCATTCCGTGTACGCCCTTCTCGCCTGACCAAGGAGATTGCAGTGCCTGATTTTTTCCGCAAGTTGTTTCGCAAATTGTTTGGCGCAGAGCCAGCGACAGATAACGTGACCACCGCACCTCTTTCAGAGAAACAGGTTGAGGCGATCGTCCACGGCCAAAACATCCGTTACGAATTACAGCAATTGGTCTCGGGTACGGGGCAATCGGTGGGGAAGCAGCGCGAGTTGAACGAGGACAGCCTGCTTGCCATTACGGCCACTCTGGCAGGCCATAACAGCAATATTCCCTTCGGCTTGTACGTGGTGGCGGACGGCATGGGCGGGCATCAATACGGCGAAGTCGCCAGCAACGCCGCAGTCCGTACCGTGGCGGGACATGTGATGAAAAAGTTCCATCCCTATCTCTTCAACCTGAAATCCGAACCGCTGGACGAGTCGCTTCAGGAGATCATGCTGACAGCCGTCAACGAATCCCAGCGCATCATCCAGCGCGAGGCGCCCGGCTCGGGCACCACCCTCACCGCCGCCCTCGTGCTCGGACAGCAGGTTACCATTGCACACGTGGGAGACAGCCGCGCCTACATGATCTACGGCGATGGACGCATCGAACCGATCACGCGCGACCATTCGCTGGTCAAGCGCCTCGAGGAACTGGGACACATCACCCCGAGCGAAGCCGCCAACTATCCGCACAAAAACGTACTCTACCGCGCCTTGGGGCAGGGCGAACTGCTCGAACCAGACATATTTACAATTCCATTTCCCACTGCCGCCACGCTCATGTTATGCAGTGATGGACTATGGGGTGTGCTTGCCGAGCCGGATATTCAGCATGCCGTCCTGGAATCCCCCAACCTGCAACGCGCCTGCCAGAACCTGGTCACGGCCGCCAACGTTGCAGGCGGGCCGGACAATATCAGCGTGATTCTGGTACAGTTAATCGGGTAGAAAGGCAATATGTCGAACGCGCGGGATCACTATGCTCTCCTCGGTGTTCTGCGAGACGCCTCGCAGGAGGAGATCAAACGCGCCTATTACGAGGCCGCCCGTCGCCTTCATCCCGACACGAATAAGTCACCCGGCGAAACCGAATTCTTCCTCGACATCCAGCAGGCCTACGAAGTCCTCTCCAACCCGAAGCGCCGCGCCGAATACGATAAGACACTGCCCAAAGTGGATGAACCGAACTTGCCGGTCAACGTCCAGATTCAATACAGCCGTCCCAACTTGGTGCGATTGAGAGAACCGCAATTAGTCTACGTTCAACTGGACATTCGTCCGCGCCAGCAGACGGACAAGATCCCCGCCCCGCCCTTGAACGTCTGCCTTGTTCTGGACCGTTCCACATCCATGAAAGACGCGAAGATGGACCTGCTCAAGGCCGCGGCCATCCAGGTGCTCAAAGGACTGCGCCCGGAAGACATCTTCAGTCTCGTCACCTTCAGCGACCGCGCCGACGTGGTCATCCCAGCCTCCTACCGCGTGGATACCAAACGCCTCGAGTCGCAGATTCGCATGATCCAGCCCTCCGGCGCGACCGAACTGTACCAGGGGCTGGAAGCCGGACTGGAGCAGGTGCGCCGCAGCCGCGACCCCTCGCGACTCAACCATCTCATCCTGCTTACTGACGGACACACTTACGGAGATGAACAGCCCTGCCTCAACCTGGCGGCCGAGGCCGCCGCGCAGAACATTGGCATCAGCAGCATGGGAATCGGAGCCGACTGGAATGACGCCTTCCTCGACGAACTCGCCGGTCGCACAGGCAACACAAGCCAGTACATCGCCCGGCCCCAAGACATCCAGCGCTTTCTGGCTGAAAAATTCAATGAGCTGACCCGCGTCTTCTCGGAAGAGGTCACCCTCGATTACACCTCAACACCCGGAGCCGAGGCCGCCTACGCCTTCCGTCTCCAGCCGGAGACCGGCCCGCTCAAGATCGAAAACCCGCTCCATCTCGGCCCGATCCTGCAAGACACACATCTCAGCGTCCTGTTCGAATTCCTGATCCAGCCCGCCGCATTGGATACCGACTTGTTGCGAATTCTGGAAGGCAACCTGAAGATAGCCATTGCCGCGCGGCCCACGCCCCTGCCGCCCATGCGCCTCCAGTTTTCGCGGGACGTGGGGGCCGAAGCCGGCACGGACCCCCCGCCTGTCACCATTATCCAAGCGCTCTCCCGGTTGACGCTCTACCGTATGCAGGAACGCGCCCGCAACGAGGTCCAAGCCGGTGATTATGAAGGTGCCACCCGTTCCCTGAAAAATCTCGCCTCCCACCTGCTGGCACAGGGACATCAGGGCCTGGCCCACACCGTGATGCTCGAAATGGAAAATGTCCAGCGCCAGCAGGCCTTTTCGTTGAGCGGCGAAAAGGATATAAAATATGGCACACGTGCCCTGATAATGACAGAAGGAATGTAACCCCATGATCGTATGTACCAATTGCCAACACAAGAACCCGGATGGATCCATCTTTTGCAGCGTGTGCGGCGCGCAGTTGACTGGCTCCGATCTCACAACCCAAAACATTCGTACCGACCAGGTCAGGGAAATCCTGCGCGACGACTCGCGGGGGGCGCGCCCTCCCGTGGAAGCCTCCCCGACCGTCAACGCCTGGGCCTCCCTCCACCTCATGGAAAGCGGGCAGATCCTGCCTCTCACCGACCGCAACGAGTTCACGCTCGGCCGCGTCAGTGAGGGCCAGCCCATCATGCCCGACTTGGATCTCACTCCCTATCAGGCCTACGCCAACGGCGTCTCGCGCTTGCACGCGGTCGTCAAACGCGACAGCAAGCGCATTGTCATCATGGATCTGGGTTCGTCCAACGGGACCTACGTCAATGGCAAGCGCCTGACAGCTAACGTAGAGCGCCTGCTGAGTCATGGCGACGTGATCGCCCTCGGCAAACTCAAGATTCAGATTCTGATCAAGTCGCCTTAACCTTAGAAGGTTCTCATGGCTCATTCGCTTATCCTGCACATCTCGAACGAGGAAGCGGTCCTGGGTGAGGTGGAGGAACTGCCGAAGTCCACGGACACGCTCATTACCATCAACAATCCGCGCCGCCGCGATGGGAAAGACCTGCACTACATCGAGGCCAACGTGACCACCGTCATCTTCCCGGTGAGCCGCATCAGTTTCATCGAGATCGTCAGCGGCGCAGAGGACGAACACATCATCGGCTTCGTACGAGAGTAGGAAATGCCTCAGGAATTCGACCGCCGCAAGATCCTCGTCGTAGATGACGAGGAGCGCATGGTGCGCTTCATCCGCATGAACCTCGAGCACGACGGCTTCATCGTCAGCGAAGCCTTCAACGGCAAGCAGGCCATCGGCAAACTGCGTGATATCACGCCCGACCTGATCCTGCTGGACGTGATGATGCCCGACCTGAACGGCTTCGAGGTACTCGAAACCATCCGCGAGATTTCAACCGTTCCCGTCATCATGCTGACCGCCAAGGGCGAAGAGGATGACCGCGTACGCGGGCTCGAACTGGGCGCGGACGATTATGTAACCAAGCCGTTCAGCCCGCGCGAACTGGTCAGCCGCGTGAAAGCCGTCCTGCGCCGCACAGAAGGCGCAAGCGGTTCCATGCACGACATCATCGAAGTGGATGACCGCCTCAAGATCGACTTTGACCGCCGCGAGATCTGGCTGGAGGGCAAGCTGGTGCAGTTGCGACCCACTGAATATCGCCTGCTTTATCACCTCGTCCAGAACGCGGGATGGGTGATCTCGCATGATCAGTTATTACAAAAGGTGTGGGGCTATGAGTATCGCGACGAGCCGCATTACGTTCGGCTTTACATCAACTATCTGCGCCAGAAACTGGAGAAAGACCCTGCCAATCCAAAATACATCCTGACCGAGCGTGGTGTGGGTTATCGCTTTGTGGATTTCAAGAGGCAGAAAGAATAATCTTTCGGGACATCGCGGGTCAACTCCTACAAAATTTTTATGAAAGGCTTGCGTTTTTCTAACGCAGGCTTTTTATATTAAGGGCGAAATCCAATCTCTAATCAACATAAGGAGGTTGCCATGTCTAATTTAATCCGTTGGGAGCCTGCCCGCGAAATGATGACCCTGCGCGAGGCGATGGATCGCCTCTTCGACGAAGCCTTCACCCGTCCGTTCGGCCTGACGGCCACAGCCACGGCCATGCCTGCCGTTGACATGTATCAGACCGACAACGAGGTCGTGGTGCGCGCCTCTGTTCCGGGCATGAAAGCCGAGGATGTGCAGATCAGTGTCACCGGCGAAGTGCTCACCCTGAAGGGCGAAGTCAGGCAGAAAGAAGAGACTCAGGAAAAGGCTTGGCATATCCGTGAACAGCGCTGGGGCGCGTTCGAACGCAGTCTCATGCTTCCAGTGGATGTGGTCGCTGACAAGGCCAGGGCCGAGTTCGAGAACGGCATTCTAACCATCACCCTGCCGAAGGCCGAGCAATCCCGCCCGAAGACGATCACCGTCAAGGCCAAGTAGCCGCCCACAAACGGGACCAGAACGATGGTCCCTCAAGATGCGAAACAGGGACACGCGAGTTCGCGCGTCCCTGTTTCGTCTGTACTATATTGGACAAAGTTAGGGTAAAATAGGCAAACCATGCCAAAACAACGTATTATTCTTGTGGACGACCACGAAGTCGTCCGTCTGGGATTAAAATCCCTGCTGGAACGTCATCCACAGTTCGACATTGTCGGCGAGGCTAATTCCGCACGCGAGGCTCTCGAGCAAGTGAGCAACTTAAAGCCCGACGTGGTGGTGATGGACATCCGCCTGCCGGGCACTTCGGGCATCGAGGCTTGCGAGCAGATTACGACCGCGTATCCCAACATCAAGGTCATCATGCTTACCTCGTATGCCGAGGATGAGATGCTCTTCTCGGCCATCCGCGCCGGGGCTTCGGGGTACATTCTCAAGCAGATCGGTAGCGAGGACTTGGTGAAGGCACTCGAAGCGGTGGGGCGCGGCGAAGCCCTGCTTGATCCCGCAGTGACCCAGCGCGTCTTCCAGGAAGTGCGCCGCGCGGTGAAAGAGGAGGAGGCCTCGGCCTTCGCGCATCTCAGCCAGCAGGAGAAGCACGTGTTGTTGCTCGTCTCTGAAGGCAAGACCAACCGTGAGATTGCCAAGAACCTGTTCCTGGGCGAGGGCACGGTGCGGAACTACGTCTCGAGTATCCTCTCGAAACTGGGTGTCAACAACCGCGCCGAGGCGGCCGCGTACGCGGTGGAACACAACCTGCGCGAGTACATCACCACGTAATTCACACGAAGTGACGACGAGACTGTCCGAAATCGGGCAGTCTTTTTTTGCCAAATGACCGCCAAAGGAAAGTTTCCAATGACCATGGATCGCTCTTTTATCGAACTCGACCGCGCTTCGAGGGGACGCATTCACGCGTGGGTCGAGCGCCCTGCACCGCGGCGAGCATCTGTGCCGCGTTGAAGAGTTAAGCCATGCTGCGTTACCTCACCTTTTGCGCGCCATTCACGTCGGCGGGCATACCGTCAAGATGGATCACTTGCGCGGACTCTTCGGGTCGCTGGGGTTTTCGGGTGTAGAGATCCTCATCGCCTGCGGCTTTCCCATTCCTACATTGCAATCCCCCTTTCTTTTTGCTACAATCGGGTTGGCTTTTGAAAATCTTTCAACCAACTGAGGAGGAGATATGCCTGAAAACACGTGTTGTGTTTGCGGCAGGCCGGGCGTCCACGCCATCGGCTCGCGGTGGTTCTGTGAGGAGCACCATAAAACAGCCACTCACGAGCGGCGCAGTGCGTTCGGCTCGGTACTGGGCCTGATCGTGGCCCTGGTCATCTTTGTCGGAGTCGTATACGGGTTGGATACCGCGCTCCAGCCGGTCTTCACGGCTTCGACTCTGCTTTTAACGGGCGTCGTACTGGCGCTCGTACCGGCCGTTGTCTGGCTGGCGTTCTTCTACCAGCAGGACCGTCTCGAGCCGGAGCCGAAGGGCCACCTGTTCAGCGTGTTCGTGCTGGGCGCGCTGCTGGCCGCGGCGGTTGGTATTCCGCTGGTGGAGGACGTATTCAACGTTTCGAACTGGCTGTATGCCGATACGATGACCACGATCCTGGGCGGAATCCTGGTGGTCGGTTTCGTGCAGGAATTCCTGAAATACGCCGCGGTGCGTTACAGCGTCTATCATTCGAGCGAATTCGATGAAGCCACCGACGGTGTGGTCTACGCCACGGCCGCGGGCCTCGGTTACGCTACCGTCCTGAACGTCATGTTCGTGGTGGACAACGGCGGCGTGGACTTGGGCGCGGCTGTCATCTACATGGCGGTCGCCGCCATGGCGCAGGCCAGTTTCGCGGGCATCACCGGTTATTTCCTCGGCCGCGCCAAGTTCGAAAGCGAGCCGCTGTGGTGGATGCCGCTCGGCCTCACCCTGTCAGCCGCCGCGAACGGCCTGTTCACGTGGGCGCGCGGCGAGGTCACGCGCGGAGGCGGCACGTTATCCAGCGGGCCCAATCCCTGGCTGGGACTCGTCCTGGCCGGCACGGTGGCGGTCGTCACGCTCGGCGTCATCCTGGCGCTGGTGCGCCGCAACATCAAGTCCGCGCTGGCGGCGAAATAGGAGGCGGATATGAATACCAAACCATCTCTCGGCGACCGTTACGCCGAATGGACCGTCATCGTCGTCACCGTCGTCGCGTTGCTCGCGGGCTGGTTCGTGATGAGCGGCGTGGTGAATCGCACGATCCCGTTCGAATCGGACGGCGTTTCCGCCGCGTCCCCGGCCGGCTGGAAGGAATCCAAGCCTGCCGAGGGCGAACTGTTGAACGTGCATGAACTCGGCTCGGCCGGTTACGAGACGACCTACATCATCTCGAAACTCCCCGTGCCGCAGGACGGCGGGGCCGGCACCATCGCTTCGCTCCTGACCCTGGAACGGGCCACCGCTTTGACGGGCTACCGCGTCCTCGGCCAGCGCGAGGTGACCATGAACGGCCGCGAGGCGCTCGAAGTCTCGTACGTTTACATCGAATCCAATCCCGATCTCACCCATGCGGAAATTCCCGCCGTGGTGCGCGGGCTGGATTACATATTCGTCAGCGACGGGAACGCGGTCATCGCCACATATCACGCCGACCAGTCCGATTACGAGGGCGGGCTGGATCGCTTCTATCGTTTCGTCGAATCGATCAGGTTCTAGGAGGCAGACATGTACAATCGCAAACTCATCCGCCTCTGGATCGCCGTCCTTGTACTTGCTCTAGCCACACTGGCCTGTCAGGGCGGTGGAGGAGGTCCGCAACCCGTGGACGTCCAGCCGACGCCAACGACAGCCACAACCCAGCCCACGAATGCCACTCAGGGCGCTGACCGCTCCACGCTGGTGCATGCCACCGTGCAGATCTACGGCGCCGAAGAGAACAACGGCGACCTGTTCCCGATCTACGTCGGCTCCGGCACGATCATCTCCCCCACCGGCATGATCCTGACCAACGCGCACGTCGGCAAGCCATCCTCGCAGGGCGACGAGGACCCGGATGCGCTCATCATCGGCATTGTCCAATCGGAGGATTCCCCGCCGGTGTATTCTTATCTCGCGGAGGTCCTCGCCGCGGACGGTTACCTCGACCTGGCCGTGCTGCAGATCACCTCCACGCTCGACGGCGCGACCGTGAATCCCAGCGACCTGAATCTACCATTTGTACCGCTGGGCAACTCGGACAACGTCCATGTGGGCGATAACATCAACATCTTCGGATTCCCGCTCATCGGCGGCGACACGATCACCTACACCGATGGGAACGTCTCCGGCTTCACCGCGGAGGATCAGATCGGCGACCGCGCCTGGATCAAGACCGACGCTACCATCTCCGGCGGCAACTCGGGCGGCCTGGCCGCGGACGATAACGGCTTCATCATCGGCGTGCCCACCATTGCCTCCTCGGGCGCGGCCAACGTCGAGATGACAGATTGCCGCGTCGTCCAGGACACGAATGGCGACGGTGTGCTCACGAACGAGGACACCTGCATCCCCATCGGCGGCTTCATCAACGCCCTGCGCCCCATCAACCTGGCCCTGCCGCTGATCAACGCGGCCAAGGCGGGGATCGCCTACAACAGCCCCTATGGAGGCCCAACCGCCTCGTCCAGCGGATCGGGGCAGGAAAGTTTCGGCCCGGTCAGTTGGTTCGAGACCCAACGCGACTGCACGACCGGGGATCAGGTCAGTTCCTACCCCTCCGGTATCGTCGCAGTGACCGCCGCCTTCGACTTTACCGGCATGACCGACGGTCAGGGCTGGGGTTCCGTCTGGTACGTGGACGGCGAGGTCGTCTATCAAAGCAACGAGAATTGGGACGGCGGCGCGGACGGCAATTACTCGTACTGCCTGTACACGAGTGAAGGCACCCTGCCCGATGGACAATACCTCGTGGAATTCTACGCCGGCAATGGATCCACTCCGCTCACGACGGGGCAGGTGACGGTCGGTACGGGTGGAACAGTCCAGCCCACGCCCACGGCTTCGAACACAATCACCCTGTTCGGCGTCGTTTATGACGTGGACACCAACGCCCTGCTGTCGGGAGCGGAAGTCTATGTGCTGATGCCGGGCGTCACCTTCGAGGAATGGGAAGCCGCCAACTTCCGCGACGAAGACATCTACGCCTTCGCCAAGTCGGACGCCAACGGCAATTACCGCATCACGGGCCTGCAACGCAACACAACCTATGTGATCGTGGTTTACCTGAAAGGATACAAAATCACGATCTACGAGGAGACCAGCTTCTCGAATCAGGATCCCGCCGAATTCAACGGCGACCTGTGGCTGGGCAAGTAACCAAATGAAACAGAGTGCGGACGCAACGTCCGCACTCTGTTTACTACTTCTCGCCGCTTATTTTCTTCCACGTCTTTTTCATGTTCAGTGCGTCCTCCTCCATGATGGGGCTTTCACACAGGACGCGCCCGGCGCAGCCGAAATCCTTCAAGGCCTTGAGGAGCGCCTTCAAATTCAAATCTGCATCTGCCAGCGGCAGGTGATTCTTTTCACCCTTCGGCCCGTACTCGATTCCCGAAAGGTGAATGTGCAGGCGTTTCAACGAATCCGCGCCCAGGGTCCTGCCATAGGACTCAAGACAACGCGACCACTCGTCGTAGGTGTTCATCGTCCCGTCGCCGGGACGGGCGTGCAGGTGGGCGAAATCGAGGCAGGGCTGAACCTGCGGCATGGCCGCGCTCATCGCCAGCGTATCCTCGAACGAGCCCAGCATGGCCGACTTGCCCATCGTCTCCGGGCGCAACGTGACCGGGTCGCCCGCCTTCTGCAACTCCTCCACACAGCCGCGCAGGCGCGGCAACGCCACTTTCAGGACCTCGGCCGGGTCGCCGCCAAAATAGGAGCCGGGGTGAAAGACGATGTCGGTTGCCCCGGCCAGGCTGCCGTAATGCGCCGCGTCCATCAACCGCTTGCGGGACTTGGGCCACTCCTCGTCGGTCGCATTCAAATTGATGAAATACGGTGCGTGCACGCTAATCGCCACTCCCTGTGTCTCGCCCGCGGCCTTGATCGCCGCGCAAGTCTCCTCGCTGACGCGCACCGCCTGCACCCAGCCCAGCTCGAAAGCGGTCAATCCAAGTGACTTGCTGAACTCGATCGCGCCGACCGAGCCACCGGGTTTCCTGGGCGTGCCAATCGGCGAACCGACCGTTCCGAACGAAAACGATAAAGTCATATAGTCTCCTCTTCCCGCAGGGTCACCACTCGAATGCGGAATCCAAAGTCTCCAGGCTTTGGGCATCCGACGACTCCTGTCGTCGGATACCGTCATATCGGAAATTGTTCTGCGACTCCGCGGCTAACCAAACAGCGATAAAAGTTTAATCCACAACGGCGGGCCAAGAATCAACAGGCCAATCAAGGCGGCCGCCAGCGCGGCGATCAACACCGCGCCCGCGCCCACGTCCTTACCCACTTTGGCAAGGGGGTGGTGCACCGGGCTGGCCAGGTCCACCACGGCCTCGATGGCTGTGTTGACGAACTCGGCCATGAAAACCATCGCAATGGTGATGACCAGCACGGCCCAATCGCGCGGCGGCAAATCCAGCCAGAGGCCGATGAGGAAGACCAGCGTGGCGACCACTGCATGCACCCAGGCGTTCTGCTGGGTCTTGAGCACGTACCACCAGCCGCGGAAGGCGTGACCGAACGCGTACCAGCGTGAGACAATGAAATGCAAGAACTTATTCATGAATCTCGATCCCCGACAATCCGAGCCGCACCAGGACTTCGGCCTGCGCGGCCCACATTTGTTTTTTTTCCTCCGCCTCGGCGTGATCGTGTCCAAGCAGGTGCAGGACGCCGTGCACGGTCAGCAGTTGCAATTCGGCCTCGAGAGAATGTCTCGCGGCGCGCGCCTGTTCGTCGGCGCGGGGGACGGAGATGAGAATGTCGCCCAGATAACGCGCGCCCGTTTCGGGGTCCGTTTCGGAGGCGGGAAAGGAAAGTACGTCGGTGGGCGCGTCCAAGTCCAGATAATCGCGGTTGAGATCCTGCATCTGCGCGTCGTCGGTGAGCAGGATGGTCAGGTCGCCGTCCGAGGCCTCGTGCTCCAACACGGCTCGGGCAGCATGCTGAAGGAGGGAGGCGACATCGGGGGGAGGCGAGACGGCAGAGTTAGCTTCAACGAAGATCATGTTTCCTCATTTCTTAAGCGGGGCCGTCTGCGGCTCTTTCGAAATGACCGCTTTGGCGGCGGGATACTGAATGCGCGGATGATAGGTGCCGCGCAATGTGGTAACGAAGGACTCGGTAATGAGAGTGAGATCGCGCAGGGTGAGTGCGGTCTGGTCGAGTTGACCCTCCAGTTGGGCGATCTCGATCACACTGCGGACGATGGCGCGCAGTCCCTCTTCATCGGGCGGGCGGTCAGCACGGGCGCGGGCTTCGGCGCCGTCGGCGAGCATCAGCAGGGCGGTCTCGCGCGAGCGCGGACGCGGCCCGGGGTAGCGAAACAGGTTGATATCCACTTTGGAAGCGTCGCCGCCGGCCTGTTCGACGGCCTGCGAATACTGGTAACGCGTGTGCATGGTGCCGTGATGTTCGAGAATGAAATCGTCGAGGCGGCGCGGCAGGCGGTGCTTTCGCGCCAAATGGACTCCGTCCGTGACGTGGCGGATGATGGTCTCGGCCACTTCGAGCGGATCAAGGTCGGCATGTGTATCCATTTGGCCGGGTGCCTGGTTCTCGATGAAGAAGGCGGGATTTTTCGCCTTGCCCACGTCATGAAACAACGCGCCGACGCGCGTCAACAACGGGTCGGCGCCAATGTGTTCCGCGGCCTGCTCGGCCAAATTGGCAACCTGCAGGCTGTGCTGGTACGTGCCGGGGGCGTTGCGCAAAAAATATTGCAGGAGGGGAAAATCGGGGCGGGAGATTTCGAGCAATTGCAGAGCGGTCGTCAGGCCCAGCGCCTGGGCCAGGAAATATTGCCCCAGCAGGGCGAGGCTGGAGGAGGCCAGTCCGTTGAACAACGCGGCCGCCAGAAGCGTGAGCGTGCCGACCAAGTCTGTGGAAGTGAACGGCAGACGAAAGGCGAGGATGGCGGCCATGCCTGCCAGCGCCACTGCCAGCCCGGCGGTGACGAAGGACCAGAAACGTCGTGCCGGGCCAAGGGTGAGCACGCCGCAGAGGGAAGCCATCAGATAATAAGGCATTAAGTCGGCGTTCAAGCCATAGGCGGCCGGCACACACACGGCCAATGAAACGACCAGTCCGGCTTCGATGCCGAAGAGGGCGGTGAGCAGAAGTCCGACCGCGGGTAATGGATAAAGATACGGCACGACGACGCGCCCGGGAACTGACAGCCGCGCTCCGATCAAAAAGACGAGGAAGACAACGGCCACCACCAGCAGGCTGCGCGAGTCATACAGAAAGCCAAGCCGTTTGCGGCGGAAGAAATACAGACTGGCAAAGGCAACGGAAAGCAGGGTTAACGAACCCGCGCCGAGGTAATCCTGCGGGCCCGGCTCGGTCTGGATCAGGCCGAATTTCTCGAGCGCCTCGATGTCCGCTTCGCTGACCACTTCCCCGGCGCGGACGATGATCTCGCCCGCCTTGAAGGATTGCGAAACCGGCGCGATCTGTTCGCGGGCCGCGTCCCGCGCCGCCTCGGTCAGTTCGGCATTGTAGAGGCTGTTGGGCACGATGAAAGCAGACACCAGTTCGGCAACCAGCGCGGCCTGCTCCTCGGTGAGCGAGAGGCTGACGCGCGCGGTCACGCCTGCGCGCACGGATTCGATATTGTCCTCGCGGATGGCTCCGCGCATGACCTGTTCGAGCACGCTGAGCGCCTCGGCCTGGACCTGTTCCCAGCGGGTGGGGCTGAGAGCGAGAATCTGCTGGATCGTTTCGGAAGTCAGGCTGAGGTCCGGGAGGGAAGCGAGGCGGCTGTTCTTCTCCTCGTCGGCGGCTTCCGCGTCGTCGCGGATCGTGGTAATGGACCGCAGGACCGCGCGCAGTTCCTCCACCTGACGGCGCGAGATGGAGAGGTCGGGCGGCGCGTACACGGGCGGGACATTATCCGCCGCCAGTTCGCGGCGCTGTTCGGTAAGCACCGCGCTTTCGAAGGTAAGATCAGTGGGGGCTTGCAGGTCGCGAGGGGCTACGTCCCCGGTTTCGAGCGGCAGGGCGGCCGGGCGCAGGGACACAGGCAGGGCCAGGGCGGCGAAGGTTACCACGCCGACGGCCGCGAGCAGGATGAGACGAACCGTGAAGATACGCGCCGAGGAACGCGGCGCGGGCAGGGGGTCCACGATTACTTTAGCTGCTCCCGCACAGTCGCGCTGACCACGTCGCCGGGGGCGCGTCCCGCCACCTTCGCCATGACGGCTTTCATCACCTTGCCCATGTCGGAAGGCGAGGACGCGCCCGTCTCGGCGATGGCGGCCTTGACCAGTTCGCGCAGTTCGTCGGCGGGCATGGCGGCGGGCAGGAAGGTTTCGAGCACGGCGATCTCGGCTTCGTTGGCAGAGACGAGGTCGGCGCGTTCGGCTTTTTTAGCCTCCTCAACGGCCTCGCGGCGGTTCTTGATTTCCTTTTGAATGATCCCCAGCACAGCCGCGTCGTCGAGCGTCGTCTGTTTGTCCACTTCGGCCTGTTTAATGGCCGCCAGCACCATGCGCACGGTGACCTTGCGGACGGTGTCATTGGCCTTCATGGCTTCTTTTACGGCTTCGTTAAGTTTGGTTTTCATGTCCATGCCCATCATTATACTAGAGGTGGCAGGGGAATAAAAATTCCTGCCGGGCGGGGCAGAATAGCCCTGTCGCTTGGAGTTTTTTCTCCACCCCTGACACTGCTGTCCATCTGTGTTTATCGGCGGGCGGCTTTTCCGAATGAGAGTATAAAAATCCAATTCTCTCATCCTATTGCCCGATAATCTCAATAAGATTATGAGGAGAACTGACTACATAATCAGGATTGCCGCGAAGTAAATGTTCCAAACTCTGATGTCCCCATGTCACTGCAATGCTGGTCACTGACGCCTCTTTGGCCGCAAGAACGTCACTCAAGGAGTCTCCTATCATAAATACCGATGCCTGCTTTCCGTTTTCTAAAAACCGTTTCCGCGCCATGGATATTTTCTGCGCCTTGGAACCAGGTGAATCCACCCCGTATACTGCATGGACGAGATGGTCCAAGCCGTGCTTGACGAGAAAAGCATTTACATTTTGCGACGAGTTTGTTGTGATAATGGCAATCGTATGATTGACGGAAAGGTGTCTGATAACATGGGTCAAATCTGTGAAGGCGGCAGGTGGAGATTTCTTTTCTGCGAAAAGGTTCAAACAAATTTTGACAAACTCATCAACAAGATATTCAGGGACTCCACATGCCTGCCCATATGACGCAAAAGACATGATTTCAAGATCGTTTAAGTCATCTTTTGTTACCGTATGTTGTACGCCTAATTTGTTGCACGCTTCTTGACCAAACCGAAGTAAATCGCTCAGCGTGTCCGCGAGTACGCCATCATAATCCAAGATGATGAGAGCCATGAAACAAGGTTTCCGCTCAGCGCATTTTATCCCAGAACGCCGTCGTGACGATACCGAAAATTGCCATGACGATCCCAAGCCCCTGAAGCCTCGAAATTTTGGTGATGGTTAAGACCTAAATGCTGATATCAATGCTGTCACCCAGCAAAGTAGCCCGCGCCATTCTGGAAGCGGGAACAGGCTCTTTGCCTGAGTCAGAACGACCCTTCCACCAGGATGCCACCTGGCGCGGTAATGCATGCCAATATCCTCCGCCTGCTTTTACCTCCTCCAGAAACTCCCCGTAGCATTTCCTGGCAACGCCCATGCTTGAGTAATCGGGATGAACAAGCATCAATGCCATCCCGTAATATTTTTTTATAAAGGAAAACTTATCTCTCCAGATCCGGGGGGATGTTTCTCCTAGAACGTTGAATAACGTGGAATCCTGCGGCAATGTATATGGCAATTCGAGAAATCGCCCAATCGTAAACGGCCAGATACTCATCACCCCGCCCGGCATTGGTTCGAAAGGATCGGTATCAAAGAACGATAGATCGTATTTAACGTCCAACAGCTGCATCCAATGAGGATTACGGTGCGTATACGGTGCACGAAATCCCTCGGCTTGGAATTCCCGCATATAGCGATTGATCTCCGCGGCCTGTTTCACAAAAGCGGGATAGGAGCCAAATAACTTGCTGTCATGTCTTAGGCCATGCACCCCTATTTCGAAACCACGTTGTCTCAAGTCGGCCATCAAACCAAAATCAAGTTGATATCTCTCGGGAACAAAATTGAAAGACGACCGAAACCCCATAGACTCTTCCAGGTCCGCCAGGATCGGGATAGTACGCTGGCCATCCGCAGTTTCAACATCATGGGTCAGCACAAAGGCGAACTGCTTCCCGTCCGGCCAAAAATACCTGAAATCTATTTCGGTCTTACCGGAAAGCAACAATACCTGACGAAGAATTTCCCATTGAAACCGGACGTAGCGCGGTTCGATCGGCCACTCCAGAATGGATGCCTTTCGGGCCGTATCGCTGTGGATGCGGCGCATCAAGTGGGTTACTTTTTGAGAAAGAAATGGTTTGAGGGCATAATACACGCGCCGGGCAAATCCAAACCGATATCGATTTGAGCCGAACTGCCCCTCGCCAAGGGTTAATTCCAATAACGTGTCGAAATCCAGACTGGCCTCTCCAGGCAACAGCAGCGGCAAGGCTCGTATGGTCGCTTCCTGCCAGACCTCATCCGGGAGAGCGGGCTGGCAAAGCCAGAAATCCTGTAAACGGTTGGAACTCCATAGATTTGACATCAAGCACCTACTCGAAAATCCGGTATGCCATCTACGATAGGATAGGATTGTCCGCACGACTTGCACAGGTATGCATCCGAGGAACGCATTACCGAATCATAGCATGACGGGCAAACCAATAAGTCATCCACGCTTTTGCCTTCTTCCAAGGCATCCCCTCCGGTTGTCCGAGTTTTACAAATAACCCATGGCGTTACTTTAACGACGCCGAAAAAGGGAGCAAAAGCGCGGCCTAAGACCTTCCATCCCTCGAACTGACCGATCTTTCCCGGAACCTTATCCAATACACCCACACCGAGATACTTCATCTGCGAGAAACCGCTTTGGAGTAATACCCGATGAACATACGTGGGGTGGTGTTGGATCAATATCTTGCCGGAAAGCATCGGCTCCAAAGAAAAGGGGTCGTCCTTACTTAAATGCACAAATTTGCGCGCCAACTGCCGGGCGCTTAGCTTATTGCTGTAGTTAAAGACAAAACAGCCGCCTTTTCCAAGGATTCGATTTACCCCATCTGATACAAGCTGAGAATTTGGCAGGTGATGAAACACGCGCATCATCAGCGCGCAGTCAAAACTCGAACCGCGAAAGGGCAAATGATTCGCGTCAGCGGCAATATAGGTTGCTCTCTTCCCAAAAGATTCCCGGCCCTGTCGAAGAAGTGTCATTGATCCGTCCAGCATCACCACCTGTTCGAATCGATCCAGATAGCAGTCTGCCAAACGGCCGAAGCCGCAACCGATGTCGATGATGCGGCGGCCGGAAGCAGGCAATAGATTGCGAATAATTGAGTGTTCCAGTTCATCCAACCTGACCCTAGATTTTTCCACCCAAAAGTCCTTGTATTCGATGCCTTCGTACAGTTGGCTCGGTTTCGTACCCGGTTCAAAACGCGCAGGCAACCCCATGATACACCTCCAAAAACAGAATATAAAACTACAACCGCTAATACCGGTATAACACTATCCAAAGTGCTTGTAAAGCAGTTCACCCAAGACACGACCAACCTGGGGTGGAGACCTTTGAATTATTCCGCTTAACAGGATCTTCAACTTTCCATCACCAATTCTCTTTTTATGGGGAGCAAGATACGTATACGACAGAGGAAGTTCACGCGCGCCCCAACGGCTCTTGAATGTCCGCAAGCCCGTATTTGCCAGATCGGTTTTGCCAAAATCCATAACATCGAAACCATTATCGCAGCCCCATTGGATCGCGGTCCACATGATCAGGTTGTTGGGACGGGCCTGCAGGTCGTCGGGAAGAGATGCGCCATACTTGTATGTTAACGTTTTTTGCCAGTGCAGAAAGACGGCGCCTGCAACGCAGCGCTGCTCGACATAGGCCAGGAGGAGAAAGCCCAATCCCTGTTCGAACAACCTGCCCAGCCCCCTGAAAAACTTCCACGGCTGGACCGGAACGCCCTGGCGGCGCCGAGTCAGAAGATGCATGTTGTAGAATTCCTTCAGATGTTCATACGAATCGCCGCGGACGATCCTGACGCCTTTCTGACGGGCGGTTTTTATATTCCGACGATGCATCTCGTGCAGGCGGGCAAAAACATTCTCATGATTCGGCTCCAAATCAAGTTCATGTAAGACACAGTCGGAATCGGTGACGAGGGCAGGGTGTGGCGAAAAGGTCCCGCGAAGTTCGACCTTGCGAATGCCTTGGGCCCTCGCTAGTGAAAGCACATCTTCGACCACCTGCTCAAGCCCATTTTCGGTCCCGGATAACGGCGAACAGAAATCCGAGAACGGCAAGGACACCCATCTTCGACCCGTTATGGGACTGTTTATCTCCATAACCGGAATACCGGCGTGATACCGGCCGTTCCCTTCCCGCACCCCGACGATAAACGGACGGTACCCATAGGAATCGGCTATGAGCCGGATCCATGCCGGATGATGAAAAATCATGGAATCCGCCCTTCGATTCACAAATTCCATCCAGGCTTGATCAAGCGGATTCATCAAAAAGGTTCCCTTTCATCCTGCAACGCTAAAGAACGACCTTTTTGATCCCGTTCGCCGGCCTGCCATCTGTTTTCTGGAAAATGATGACCGGTTCAGACGCCCAACGCGGAGACCCGAGCGTATAGAGCAGACGCATGGCGGTACGGAATAAGATTGCCTTAAGGGGAGACCTGGTCTTCATTGCGCGGTAATAAGAACTTCCCTCGGGCAACGGCAAATACGCGGCCACGGGAGTAAACCCGAACGAACTGACAAACTTAATCAGTGTCCTGTACGTGAAATACCTTACATGTGCATAGAATTCGTAACGAGAATGCTCTTTCAGGGGGTCGTGAAAACTCTCTCCCTTCAGCAGGTATTTAGGAAGATGCACCAGACCGGCGTAATTCGGAGTGGAAATATAGAGGAATCCGTTACTGGAGAGGATACGGTTGATTTCCTTGAGGTGATTGTCGAGGAAGATCACGTGCTCTATGGTTGCAAGCGATACGACCGCGTCGAAATGCCCGTCGGGGAATGGAAACCTGATATCTGCGTCGTCAATATCAAAGGAAACCACGTCCATTCCCTGCTGTTTTAGAACATGCAGGGCCGTCGGAGAGATGTCGTTGCAGACGATCTTCCCGGGATACAAATCATGGATCCTGCGCGCGGCGCATCCTACCCCGGCGGCAATATCCAGGATGCGCTTATGCTGGCGATCTTGAAATATGGCCGGGAAAATCCGATGTCGCTCATGAAAGCTCGGGTAATCCTCGATTTTCTCTATGCCCTGCAAGCGGGCCTCTTCTACGGGCTCGGCATCTTTTCTCATTTGGGTTTCTCCTTTTTGAATTTATCCACTACGGCGCGGATTTTTTACGCTCGAACAACTTTCTGACAAAATCGCCATACCGCTTGAAAAACGGCTTAGGGTCCCTGATATCAAATACGGCAGACGTATGCGGGCTGATATAGGGTTGAATAATTCTCGACACGGATTCCTTTTTGTGGAATAAGAGGGTCGGCACATAGGTCAGGTCGCGTTCCATATCAATCCAATACAGGCCTTCCCGATATGCAGTTTGTTGTGGGAGAACGCCTTCGACCAGATGGCGGTAATGAAGCCATGGGAAGTTCAACCCACACCGCACGGCTAACAACGTCGAGAGATTGTGGCGGCCATTGACTTCCATAAGCTTGTAGACACCATCACGCGGGTCGAGCTTGAACTCGCTGCAGGAATAGCCATAATACCCCATAGCCTTCAACAACTTACGCCCGGATTCGAGCACCTCAGGGACGAGTTGGCTCCTGGCGACACAAGGCGATCCCAGTTCCGGCGGAGCGCTCCTGACCTTTTGGGCAGTAAACTCGAGAAGCGGCTCGCCGTCCCAAAAATAGGAATTGTAATTGACGCCCAGAGAGTCGTGCCCGGGGATCAATTCTTGCAGTATTACATCAAGCCTGGCGGCCGCCGCCTGTCGGTAAGCCGCGAGCATCTGGTCTATATTATAAACTTTTACTATCTTTTTCCTGAACAGCGCATAATATCGATGGCTCTCAACCGGCTTGACCAGGCACGGATACTCCAGGTTTTTTCCAAAGATTGCAATATCTTCTTCTGACTTTGGAGTGGTGGTCTTGGGAATGGGTATACCTTCTTCGGCCGCCAACTTGTACGTATAATTCTTCTCGATCAGTTGTTGGACGATCTCCCACTCCGCGCAGGCCACTTTGAAATATCTTTGCAATTGCGCCTTATGCTTCGAGACAACCTTGAGCGACTCGTCTGACACTGGAAATAAAGGAGTATCAGGAAAACGGGACGCGAGTTTAATTAACTCGTCAATAAAATGGTGCACCTCCAGTTCTGGATGAGGAAAGTGAAAGCGTTCAGAAACGTATCTGGAAACATATCCCATATCATCGCGGTTGTAGTATATGGCAATGACAGGCACACCCATAACACCCAGAGCACGAATGACACCCAGGCCCATGGTATGAGTTCCTATTACAATAGCTGGTTTCATGTGCATTGCTACCTAACTGATTCGCAAGTTGATGCCCGAAGAATCAACACCGGTAAAAAAGGCCGAAAAGTTGCCTGCGGGAAGGCCTTGCGTTTATCTCGTTTGTTCCACCTCAGACAAGCCACATCTTTTTCGACTTGCCCTTTGGGTTTCGGCCTATCGAAGTGAGGATTTGACGACCTTTATCCCATTTGCTTTTGATAGAACGTCTTCACTACTTGCACCACATACTCGATCTGCTCGTCTTGTAATTCAGGATAAACTGGCAGGGCCATGGTCCCTAGCGCAGCAGCCTCAGCGTTCGGCATGCTGCCAATCTGATAGCCCAATTCTGTAAAGCAAGCTTGCAAGTGCAAGGGCACCGGGTAGTAGATTTCGCTGCCAATCCTATTTGTCTTGAGATATGCCATCAATTCGTCCCGTTTTTGGGCACGTACCTGGTACAAATGGTAAATATGCCTTCCCCACGCTGCATCTCTGGGTAGGATGATCGGCATGTTTATTCTTTGCTGAGGGTCTTCGCTCGCCAAGCCGGCCTCAATAAATAATCGTTTATATAAGTCGGCATTACGCCGGCGACCCGCCGTCCACGCCTCCAAATATTTGAATTTGGCGGCTAATATTGCAGCCTGGATCGCATCCATGCGAAAATTACCACCTACTGCCTGATTGTAATATTTAGGCCGATGGCCATGGTTACGCAATAAAGCAACGCGATCGGCCAGCGCAGGATCATTGCTGACAACCATGCCGCTATCACCCGCACCCCCCAGATTCTTGGATGGGAAGAAGGAAAAACAGCCCAAATGCCCAATTGAGCCTGCGCGACGAGCGTGATACTCCGCACCCAGAGCCTGGCAGGCATCTTCAATTACATACAAGCCGTACCGTTTGGCGACCTCCATGATTGAATCCATGTCAGCCATCTGACCGGCCAAATGCACAGGCAAAATCGCACGCGTGCGCATCGTGACAGCAGATTCCAGTTTGCGGGCGTCTATATTCAGGGTATCCAAGTCAATATCAACAAAGACCGGGCGCGCGCCGAGGCGGACAATGGCTCCGGCTGTAGCAAAGAAGGAGTAAGGTGTGGTGATGACCTCATCGCCCGGCTTGATGTCAATGGCCATCAAAGAAACAAGCAAGGCATCCGTGCCGGAAGAAACGCCCATCCCGAACTGGCATTGCGAGTAATTCGCTATTTCCTTTTCCAACGCTACCACTTCCGGCCCAAGGATAAAATGCTGCGACTCCATGACGCGCTCGATCGCCGCCTGGACTTCTGCGCGGATCGAAACATATTGAGCTCTCAGATCTAAGATCGGGACCGTAATTTCTGTAGACATAGGCATCATCCAATCTGTAATGGCATATCTTCGGGCCAGTCCAAACAACGCAACATCCCGGCTTCTTCCTTATAGCCCCAGCCGCTCTCAGGACAATACAGCACCCCTTGCGCGTTCGGGCTAGTGAGGCGATAACCATGCCGGCTCATCCAACCTTTTTGTTTTGCTGGCACACCCAACATGAGTGCATAATCAGGCACATCGCCACGTACAACCGCACCTGCACCGATGAAAGCATATCGTCCAATCGTGGCACCGCATACAATCGTGGCATTCGCTCCAATTGTCGCTCCGCGTCTTACAAGCGTTCGTTGGTATTCGGATTTACGATTGATCTGCGAACGAGGATTGACAACATTGGTGAAGACACAGGACGGGCCAAGGAAGACATCATCTTCGATGATCAATCCTGTATATAGTGAGACATTGTTCTGAATCTTAACATTATCGCCAATCACCACTTGGCTGGCGACCATCACATTCTGTCCAAGCGAACAACCTTTTCCGATCTTTGCGTTGGGCATGATATGACAGAAGTGCCAGATGCGTGTTCCTTCACCAATTTCGCAAGGCTGATCAATGTAGCTGGAGGGGTGAGAAAAATAAGAGGGTTCGGTCATGAGTCATTATTCCTGCAGGAAGGGATGCGCGAGTATATCCATAGGAGAAATCTCTGCCTGTCGAATACGATGTGTTAATTCTATCGAGGGACGGGCATCCTCAATACCAAATCCTTTTCCGGCCAAGATATTCTCATAGACGAGGGTATGCAAATCGGTAAACCCTTCCGAAAATTCCACCTCCTGGCCATCCACAGTAATGGAGCGATAGGTCGTCTTATTAGCCTGTTTTGCGACCACTGGTAAATCTCGACTATTCACCGAAAGGAACCAGCGTACTCTCGCCTTCTTTAGGTTGATGAAGCCACTTATACGTTCAGTATCTGCACGATACACTTTTATATCATGCACCGGGCCAAAAAGCCAAATTAATAGATCGAAAAAGTGAATGCCGATATTGGTGGCCAGCCCGCCGGATTTCTCCATTTGACCTTTCCAAGAAACATGATACCAATTGCCACGGCTGGTAACATAACTAAGTACCACATCATGCTGTGCATCCGAACTCTCCTGATCCAGATGCGCTTTGAGCTTAAGCAATTCGGGATGAACGCGTAATTGCAATATGGTATTGATTTTACGCCGGGACTCAGCCTCGATCTCTTGCAAAGGCTCCAAATTCCAGGGATTGATCACCAGGGGTTTTTCACAAATCACATCAGCGCCAACACGCATTGCCAAACGACAGTGCGCATCGTGCAAATAATTTGGGGAACAAATCGAAACATACTGCACCCGCTCCTGGTCTGAAGCGCGGCGTAGCTTCTCCAGGTGACGGTCAAAACGCTCGATCTCGGTAAAGAACTTGACATCAAACCAAAATTGATCCAATATACCCACCGAATCCTTTGGGTCTACTGCCGCTACAAGCCGGTTGCCTGTATCGCGAATGGCCTTTAGATGTCTGGGCGCAATATACCCGCCCGCGCCAATCAGAGCAAAATTTAGTGGTCTGGTTGAAGAATTAGTCATGTTTGAGACCTTTCCGTTGAAGAACTCATTCACAAGTAAGCAAATATCTTTCGCCAAGGGCTTTAGGACATCGTTTCGTCCTAATCGTTCTCACCCTGAACCTTTCTCAGTCTTTAGATAGCCTCCCTCAGTTGTTCTCGTCAACAAGTGATGTAACATTTCAAGATAGGTTTGGAACTCATGATCCCAGGAAAATTTTTCAACAAATAACCGATACGCGTTTGCAGCCAGTTTCTCGCGGAGTGCAGGATTCTGGTAGAGCTTCATGACACACTGTACAAATTGGTGCACGTTCCCCGATTCAAAGAACATGATGGCCGAATCGCCAAATATCTCTTCAACCATCCTCAGCCGCGATGACACAATCGGTATGCCCATAGCAGAATATTCCAGCACTTTGGTCGGTGTTGCGAGGCTCATATGAACATCGTTGATTGCCGGATAAATGCCAATATCCGCCTTGATCAACTGATGTGGAACCTCTTCGTTGCGTATTAGCGGCTTGATTTCAACATACGGCAAAACCCCTAGTTGATCTGCCAATTGCTGCAGTTCATCTTTATACGGAGTATTTTGGCAGAAAATCAGTAAACGAATCTCGGGAATTTGCGTCTTGAGTTGCGGCAATGCACGAACAACTGTTTCCAGTCCATAGCGAGGAGCAAGCGTGCCGGGGTAGATTAGTGTAAAGTCCTGTTTGGGACCAACGATTTCATCTGAGTATAGGCTACGGTTAAATACGGCGGGGTTCGGGTAGTTGTGCACAACAGTAATTTTTTGAGGAGAAAGTCCCCGGCTTATTAAATTTGTTTCACAAATTGAATTCACCGTGATCACTTCGTCAGCCAGCCAACAAGAGAGTTTTTCCTGCAGTTTGATAAGGTTGAGCGTCAGTTTATTCGATTGTTCGCCATATTTTGAGACGAGGACCTCGGGCATGGGGTCATGTATATCGAGGATGAGCGGAGTTCCCATCATTTTCGGAATGACGGCTGAGAAGATCAAGAAATCCGGCATATTATGAACATGAATGATCTGGTAGCGATTTTGAATATGCAGGATGGAAAGCCAAAGAAAGTATAAAACAAGGGAAAACAAATACTCGAAGATATATCTTATCTGGCCGTTGTCAACATGACGAATCGGAATCGCGTAAACTCTAATCCGGTCATGTGTTTCAAAAGCTGCATCCAAATAATACGGAGCAAGACAAATCACGTCGACCGACGCTCCCGTTTTTACGAGAGACTCAACATAGCGTCGAACCCGAACGTCATGGTAATAATTTTTATGAACGATCATGCATATCTTCATCATATCTGTGAACACCATGGGGTATCCAGCTTCCTTCCAAAGGTAGTGAGCAAGCATTTCAGCAAGCTGTGCTCTCGATCAGAACAAGTAACTGCTGGAGCTGCGCACATTGCGCGAAGCACGATACCTGCCTATTTCGAGGTGAAATATCCTTACGCCGGTTTTTTATTGATCAAGCAGTTTAGTTACAGAAGTAATTGAGGTGCCAACTCCCGGAGGAATTGCGAGATTCTGAACGGTGAAATCAAACTCAGCAAAACCCTCCCCTTGCAACAAACTATAATCGTTATCAACAAATATCGGATCCATTTCGACGGCAACGTTGTATTCGTCTGGGGTCAACCAGTTAAAATTTCCGATGGCTTCCGACCAGTTAAAAACCCCAACGCCCCATGGGCCGCCCCAGAAGATCGAGTCTCTAATCCGGTGGCCATTACCATTCAGTTTCACGCTCCAACTTCTATCATCTGTCGCATCTTGAGCAATCGTTACATTCTGAAGCGTCCAATTTGATGATTGTCCTCCATCCGATATGATAATCCCGGCATTGTCACTGCCTACAAACAGTGTATTCCTTATAACTACATCGTCTACAATTGCCGTGTTGCTTATGATGATCCCTTGGGTGAAAGAAGGACCAATAATACTGTCCTCTACAACGACCGGCCCTTGTGCACCGCCATCATAGATTTGAATCCCATCCGTATGAGAGCAGTAATTAAACGCTTTGCCGCGCTCAACAGGATGCTCTCGACTGTTATACAGCCATGAGTTTCGGAGCGTGAAATTCCAAACACCCCAGCCGGCTTGAAAAGCATCCTGACCGTTATCGTGAATGATGACCCGTTCGAACAAAATATCAGAGCCGCCAAGGCGGACACCAGGTCCATCCGGTGCGACTACATCCGATCCCAAATCTCTTGAGTAACCATTATCATGAATTTCCACATTACGGACAACAAGATTGCTTGCATTCTCCTGCATCTTAATCCCTCTAAGGTGATTTCTAATGACGATCCCACTCCAGTCTCGTCCATCAATCACTATATAGCTTTGGTTTTCTAAATCGACTGCATCATCAGCCGGTATTGAAATGTAATTTATTTGTCCACAATACGGCAGCGCCGGACGTTGTCCATCTAACACCACTTGCTCTCCGTTTGTTGTAATTGTAATTGGCAGTCCGGGAATGCCGCTTTTCTTTACATCCAGCTGGGCATGGTACTCACCACCACCAATCACAATTGTATCTCCAGGGTTTATCTCTTCCCACTTGATTTGGTCCAACTCATTCCAAGCAGAATCCCACGATTTCCCATCCGTGTTATTGCCCAATTTAGAAACATAGAAGAACGAAGCGTTTTCTGGAATCTGTACACCCTCAACATCCCGAGGAGTGGCAGCGGCTGAAGGAGTTACACTGACATCCCCGCTCCTAGTGGAACTGGAGCAACCAGCTATTGTCACAGATAGGAAGGACATTAGAAGAACCACTTTTTGAACAAGTAGTGTTTTATTATTCGTAAGACGTTGGTTTACTGGAAGCGAACACATTTTTCTACCATCTTCGGTGGTAATTATTTGAGGCCCTGTTTTAACCTACAATGCGAAAAGAAAGATCCCTTAGCTCAGAAGCGATATACGACATCAATGCATAAATGAAGACTAAAACACCTGCCATCTCCAGCGATTCTTCACACGTGGTTATAAGTGCATAGATTATATTTTCCTGCCCATATGACTCAGTCCAATACCCACCAATCAACTCTCCCCCCAACGCCCCCCCAACGTACAGGAGCCCTGCAAAGATGATTGAATATCGAAATCTCACAGGAAGCGAGAACAAAAAGCGGAAATAAATCCCTATCATGATGATTAAAAGGATTCCATAAGGAATCACCCATGCAAAATACAGAACGCCGGATGTATGCAATGCAGTTCGCAAGGGGCTGATCAGACGCTCGTGAAGCCCGGCGGTTTCATCAACGGCTAGAAAAAGAAAAGAAATGGCCAACACCGCCCAGTAAAGGTATTCGCGCTCTTCTTGTCTTTTCTTTGCGATCGCAATAACAGCGAGGAGGCCCGCGCACAACAGTATCGTTACCGAGGAATATAGAGTTGGGATGTTCGCCTCTCTATCAAGCTCAAAAAGAGCAATGCGGCTGTAACCAAAATAATATTTTGAGACGATACCGACCATATTGGCCATGATAAGACACATAATTATCGTACCGAGAAATCTGATGGTTTTTTTGGGGTCAAATACAATAGCCATTTTGCACCTTAGCAGGATTCGTATAACATCTTGGTCTTTTTCGCAATTTCTAACCACGAATATTTTGTTTCACTTAACGTACGGGCGTAGCTTCCCATATCTTCCAAGTGAGCAATGCTCGAAAACGCCCCCAGTATGGTTTCAGACAAGCACTCGGCACTATTCTCCCTCAGAAGATAGCCGCTCTTGCCATCCTCTATAACCTCTGCAAAATCGCCCACATTCGTGGCAATCAGCGGTCTTCCAAAGGAATAGGCCAGATGAACAATACCACTATGGTCAATCTCTTTATAGGGTAATATCACTACATCGCAGGCGACGAAATAGACAGCTACTTTCTCCGATGGAATGAAACCTTCATGGAATATGATGGAATCATTCGTGGAAATCCGCTCAATGCTTCTTCGATAATGGTTCCCCAATTCCGACGTCCGGGGAGCGCCTGCGATAACTAGCCTCAATGACCTGCCCTTCTTAGCACAGATCTCGAACGCATCCAGGAGCAGGTCCAAGCCCTTATATTCTCTGATAAAGCCGAAGAAAAGTGCCACATTATCCGTTGCGTACAGATTCAAACGGCTTCTGGCCTCCGCCTTCGACATGGGCTCCCTCGGGATATAGTGATCAAAGTTACCGTGGGGGATCACTTTGATTTTTTTTGGCTCTACTCGAAAATCCTTTGCCAATTTATTTTTAATGTATTCTGAATGCACTATGATCGTTCCTGCCGCTCGGTAGATGCATGACCTCAGAAAGCGGTCGATAGCGCTATTCTCGTGCGGTAAAACGTTATGAGCCGTAAACACCAACTTCGTGCCCAATAGCCTAAGAAATAACAAGAAGACGGCCTCAAACCTTTCTCTTCTGAGAAATTGAATATGCATCACCTGTTTTACGTTCCTATTTCTGACTACATGTAAAAACAGCCGCACCAGATATTCCAAATAACGAAACAACTTCCCAATTTTGCCATTTTGGGGATCCTTGGTCGGCATCCAGTGCCTAACAGGATAATCAACCGGCATGCTTACGACCCGGTTGTCCGAGGCGATTAGCTCGACATTCACGCCAACTGTATGCAACGCAGAACAAAGACACATAGAGTAGTCATTGCCCACCAAACCATCAATCATTGTCACTTTTACACTATCAAAACTGGAAGACATCGTCACGTATCCTCAGTCACAGCGCGCTAGGCCGACTCTGAACGAGCCCTTAGCCTGAAGGCGTATTTCACAGCGGCGCGTGACAAATCTTTTATCTCCTTTATGAGCAACCAGGATCCTACTGCGTAGAATCCCAGCAGTAGCAATTTTAGCAGGGTACTATCTATGCCAAACAACCGATAGCCGCCCAGTGCTAATGCAAACAGGAAAACCGGTTTGAGATATCCGAGCAGGTTAGGAGCCAGCCCGGCCCGTCTGAGAAATAGTTCATAGATAATCTGGGAAGTGATATTCATGAGCAGGAGCGCGTAGACTGCACCAATATAGCCGAAGATTTGGATCAGCACGAGGCTACTTACAATGTTTACAGTACTGGCCACAATGTTGGCTTTGACCGGAGCAGAAGAATGACCCGCGGAAACTAGTGAGTATCCCAAGATGTTGGCGATGGCACGCATGTAGAAGTTTAGCATCAGAAGCGCAAAAGCCAGTGAGACTTGAAGGTATTCTCTCGAAAATAGCACTAGGATGATTTCTTCGGCAAACAAGAAGGCGGCAAAGACCAAGAAGATAACCCCTGTTGACAGAAAGACCAAGGAATGGTTCATCATCTTGAGTGCATCATCTCGGTTGCCCTTGGCAAACAGGCTTGATAAACTGGGAAAATAGACAACGATAAATGAGCTAAAGAGTCTCATGAAACCTTCTGGTATCTTGAGCGCAATTTCAAAGGCCGCAACACTCGCCGGATTCAAGAGAGCGCCGATCAGGAAGGTGCTACTTCTGTCGTAAACAAGTGTAAGAATATTGTTAGAGTACAGCGGAATGCTGAATCGGGTGAGGTTCCTCACGGCTTCCGCTTTGATGTTCCGGCGTGAGAGGCTGAGCAACAGAGTACGCGTAAAAAAGAGTTGAAGCAAGACCTCGACGAGTTGGGAGACAATCTCGATGTAGAGCAGACTTTGCAAGCTTAATCTGTCGTGGAATGTTATGATTAGGATAACCCTCATCACTGCTGACACAATCTCGACAACGGCATACTCCTTGAACTGTTGCATCCCTTGCATCAGACGCAGGAACAGGTCTCTGGAACTTGCCAGAGCGAAAAATACGATGATGAGCATGATGTAATCGCTCAGTCGTGTATCGAAAACAGGTAATATGAACCGACCTGCTGCATAAAAGATGAAGCCGACTGAAGTTACCGAAATGAAGCGTACTGCAACAATAGATGCGACGGCGTCCTGCTGCAGATACTTATCGGCACCGGACAGCGATTTGGCCAATGTCAGATCGAGTCCGAGTCCGCTGATGATTCCCAGCACCTGGACCACGGCAAAAGCCAAAAAATACGCTCCTAATACATCCTTCGACACATACCGTGCCATGAGGAGGATGCTCAGAAAGTGAAATCCAAGGGTGGCTACGCTGCCAAACGATGTGGAAGCCAAGCCTTTGAAGAGGTTCAATGTAAAATGCTTGTCCATCGCGAATGCACTACCGACCTGGTATTTGCCGTCTAGAGGGAGATGCAAGGTTCTTAGTTCCCTCAATAGGATCCTTGTGGGAAAAAACCGATCGCAACCTAGTGAGTTGTTCCGATCTCAAATATCGCACAAAGTCATCAGGCACCTGTCTTTCGTACCTCATAAGAGATGCCCAGCAGTACCCAGCCAGTGACAAGAGCCCCCCAATCACGGGCGGTTGGTCCAATAGTCTGAATGCACCCCGCGCCAATTCAAACAGCGGATGATAGCCCACTGAATAGGCTAAAACACCTGCTTTGAATTTTGCCCTTAACTGACCGCCTCCGGCAGTACCAGTAGGCCGGTAATGGAAAACTTCAAGATCGGTAAATGTTTCTACTTCCCAGCCATGCATGCGGGCCATGGTCTCTGCCACAGTATCTACACCACCGAACCTAAGAGGCAGATAACCTCCAATCTTCTCATAGCATTGCCGTCGGAAGAACTGGGTGGGCCCCCCGGCACTATTGCGAGCAGGACGTATCTTCCGAAACTGCCCATTCACCAGATCAAAGCGCGTCCCACCCACGACACCCAAACGTTCATTCGCGTCGAACTTCGACAGAGCCACCTCATAATAGACTGGCGCAAAAGATACATCTGCATCCAAGTTGCCCACGAAATCGTACTCGAGGTTTGCAAACTGCTCATACGCAACTTTGAGCGCCCTAGCCTTCGACCCATAGTTCCTTTCTCGATCGGCAGTTCTACGCAGGAGGAGAATGAAGTCGTGTGTGTGAACATATTGATTCACAATCTCGTCGGTACGATCCGTAGAACCATCACTAACGATCACCCATTTCGTCGGCAGAACGGTCTGGGCGATAATAGAGCGTATCGTCTTTTCGATGTACGCTTCCTCATTTCGAGCAGCTGTGAAGAGGACATACGATTTCATGATGTTATGATTGTCTCGCTACCAGTAACAAGCCCGTAGGTTGCCCGGCGCCAGCCCGCGCACGTGCATGGTAGGCAATGCTTCCAACGAGGCCCATCATGAGCCCGATGGTCGCTGTGCTTTCCGCCTTGATCAGGTGGGCATGAAAATAGAACCATACCAGCGATCCGGCAAAACCAATCAATATACCCAGGACTATGCCTTTGTATTCGGAGTCGGGCATGTTTCGATACACCTGAAAACCGTTGAACAGCACAGCAGCGCAGACCCATAGAAGGACGACCAAGCCCGGTATCCCCATTTTGACTGCAATGGATGCATAGCTGTTGTGGACATAGCGGGTGAAGCGAGAGACTCGGCCTGAGTCGACCCTCCCATCCGTCAAAGATCCGCTCGCTTCAGACGAATGCGCAGAGAGCGGACGATAGCGATTACCCAAACCTACTCCAGTCAGCGGTTGTTTCCTTATTGCCTCAAGTGCCTTTTCGATCTCAAAGCTACGCCATTGCAGCGATTGGGTCTCTGATGTATCAGAGGGTGTGAAAATAGAACCAAAACGCTCAGAGATTTCAGCCATAAACGGCGAGGAAAATGCTTGCGATAACGGTGCGCCTACAATCACACCGGCAATGACCAGCACAGCGCAACCAACAATAATGGCAACTCTTGCCTGGCGCTGTTTAAATCTGGGCAGGAGAACGATTAGAGCCAATCCAAGGCCAATGATCCAAGCCACCCACTGGGCCCGCATGTAGGTGTAGATATGCCCGCCGCCGAGGAATAACAGCTGGATCATGCACAGGGTCTTTAAACGCCAGTTGGGACGGCCGAGTGCCAGAACGCCGAGGGCAACGAACCACATAAAGTGCATCAACACCTGGCCGGCAGGAACGACTCTTACTGCACCAGTCAGCTCGTAGACGCGCCAGTCACGGCTCACCATCATCGCCTGCAATAGGGGATTGCCCGCGCCAAAGAACTGCTGGAGATAAATGATCACTGCTATCAAGTCGGCGATGATAAACAGGCCAATCAGCAAGGTCTTTAACTGCTCTGGTCGTTTAATGGACCATAGAGTTATATAGAAGGTGAGATAGAGACTCAATATGCGTAAATCACCTAACGCCCAATTCGATTCCACGTGCTCGAAGAAGAGCGCGTAGAATGCCGAGAACACGGCCAAGATCAGAAACAATAACAGCGGGCCACCCACAGGCCACCATGGCACCGTCAGTGTTCCTCGGTTCAGTTGCTGCAGGCAGACAAGCCCGAACAAGCCGATCAGGACTAGATCACGCAGATCCAAGCCACCTCCGATTGGCAAACGCAAGTCCACGATGTTGTGCGGGATTAAGCTACCCGTCAGAAATATGAGCGCCAGCAGCCCTACTTCAGGCCGTTGCCAGAGCAGGAACACGATTGGCAGGCCAAGTCCCAGGAGGACAAGTCCCAAGGTGGCTAGTTGGGGAGCCAGATATAGCCCAGCAGCCAGCGATCCCAAGCAAAGCGCGACTAAGACGATCCCCCATGTCCGGTACGTTCCAGGGATAGTTGTGGTCGGACGGGGGATGTTCTGATTCGGCCTAGCGACCTGTCCGATTTGCATCGTCACAGCCTCATCCTACTTTGGTCTCTGTGGAACCCTGCTGACCTTGCACGGCGGTGAATTCCTGCCCCACATCAAGATTGGCGCGCTCGTGGGAAGGGCCATGTCGATGGAATATGTTTCTGATGCGTTTCCAGAGTTCTCGACCTGCATGTCCGGACGATGGTGTTATGTGCGTGCTCTCCGGAACCTTAGACTCTTGGCTTTGCATCACCGCCTTACGGCGTCCGCGCGACGGCGTTTTGCGATCGCTCCCTGGGACAGTCTCGCTCGCGACCTTGAAGCTGGAGAGATACTGGAGGAGAAGGGCCAGCATCACTCCCAAACCTAAACTGCCAACCAGGGCAAGCACTGCCAGCTTGGACCAGTTAGACTCAGATCCGACTGTCGCGTATGCTGGCTTAATGACCTGGATAAAAGTGGTAGCCTGAATCTCAGTAGCCGTTAGCTCCGCCTGGTTGTATTTGCTCATAAGATCTTGATATACTGCGCGTGCTTGCTCTACATTCTGTGTCAGTATGAAGTATTGGGGGGCCAGAGTCGCATACTGATCCAGTTCTTTCATGCGTTGGGCAATCAGCACATCAATCTCCCCGACGGGATCGGTAACCGTGGCAACCTGTTCCAACAAGCGCTGATCGCGTTCCAATTGCAGCTGTTCGATAAGCCTTTGCTGCGTGGACATCTGACTCTCGAGCGAGTAGATACCATTCTGGGTACGAAAATCAGCCAGTGCCTTCTCGGCAGCCCACAACTCTTCCTCAGCCACTTGCAACTGCCCGGCAAAGAGATCCCTCTCCGCCAAGGTTGCTTGGGCGCGCAATCCGCCGTAGTAGGCGATGGCAATACCGACATGTGTGTTGGCAATCTCCGCTGCCAGCTCAGGACTTCGGGCTTCGACAGTCACATTGATGAAATCAGCGTCGCTTGCCCGCTTCGCGTTCAGCGTATAGAGGGCATCCTCCCCATCCAGGCCGAGCCGGCTGGCGGTTTGCTCGTATACATCCTCACTCTGCAACAACTCTACCAAGTTATTGATGGCGACAGCGATCTCATCGCGCGGGTTGAAGCGGTATGTGCTGTACGCCGCCACCTCCTCGCGCTGGGGTGCCGATATCTGTAGCTTGACAGTGGCTGCATACGCCGGTTCTGCAGATAGCGTCCCAAGCCACAGCGCCAACTCGGTCACGACTACAACAGCAACAATCAGCCATAACCAGCGTCGCACAATTCGTAACAGATCAATCAGTTCCATACGCACTCTCTTTCATTTGAACGCGAGATAAAAACTTGGGTTCTTTTTTCTCTCTCACATCAAAACCATTAAGCAGCATAACAACGGAGCGGATAGTATCATGAGTTAGCCTATGATAATACCCTGATTCGTTCATCAACACCAAGTTTGCACACGAGGCGTCCCAGTGCGCTCCGCAGTCTCAACCTCAATTTGGGAACTTCAAATGGTGTATGTTGCAGTACGATAACTTGTCTTTCAAACCAGGCTTCAAGGACACATCTTAACTTTATCAAGATAGCCGATTTCTCTTTAGTTTGGGCCTGGCTTATTATTCACCATTCTTAGACCGTAGATACTGACAGGTTAACGATTTCCGAAGCAACAAATTCTACCTGTTCTTCGGTCAACTCTGGATACAAAGGCAAGGAAAGGATTTCACTACAGATCTTCTCGGCAACCGGAAATTGACCGGGAATGTATCCGTTTTTTGCAAGGAAAGGCTGCAGGTGAACCGGAGTTGGATAATGGATTGCAGTGCCAACACCGCGTTCCTTGAGATGCGCTTGCAGGGCATCGCGATTCTGCGAGCGGATGACATACAAGTGATATACATGCTGATAGCCGGGGGGTTCAACAGGCGTGACAACCGGCGAACCGGCCAACAGTTTATCATACAGTGCCGCTAACCTGCGACGCGCCTCCACCCACTGGTCCAAATGTGGTAATTTTACCCGAAGGATCGCCGCCTGAATGGTATCCAAACGATGATTGGTTGGCCTCAGTTCATGGACATTCTTGACTCTTTGGCCACAATTTCGCATGGCGCGGACCGCCTCGGCAACCTTCTCGTTATTCGTAGTAACGATGCCTCCATCGCCGCATGCGCCCAAATTCTTCGTGGGATAGAAGCTAAAGGCGGCGGCATTCCCCATACTACCCGTCATCATACCTCTGTATTTTGCACCATGGGCCTGGCAGGCATCCTCGATCACGACCAAACCATGTTTTTCCGCGATACCCAGGATCATGTTCATGTCGGCCGGCAACCCATAGAGGTGAACGGGAAGAATCGCCTTCGTACGCGGAGTAATCGCGGCCTCGATCTTGGTCACATCAATGTTGAAAGTAGCCGGGTCCGCATCGACAAAGACGGGCTTTGCCCCTGTAAACGTGATCGCGGCTGCCGTGGCTGTGAACGTATGTGTGGGAACGATCACCTCGTCGCCCGGCCCCACACCATAGGCGCGCAAACTTAATTCAAGGGCCGAAAGTCCGCTGTCTACCCCAACGGCGTATTTGGCCCCGCAATAGGATGCGAACTCCTCTTCGAACCGGCTGATGTCCTGTCCCAGAATGAAATCCGCGCGATCAAAAATCCCCTGGATCGCTCGATTTATCTCCGGTTGAAGTTTCTGATGCTGGATGGTCAGATCAATCAAAGGGACGCTCATTTTTCCTCACTTTTTGGGTTTTCGATTTTGGATGGGTCGCGCTGGATTACCTGCGACAATGGCGCCTGGAGGGACATCACGAGTCACAACACTTCCCGCCCCGACCATTGCACCTTCACCAACAGTCACACCGCAAAGGATCGTGACATTACTGCCAATCGAGGCACGTCTTTTTATCAATGTCGGAATGCACTTCCAGTCTGCCTCCGATTGGACTGCGCCCGATTCGGTGGTGGATCTGGGATACTTGTCATTGATGAACATCACACCATGACCGATAAACACCTCGTCTTCGATGGTGACGCCCTCGCATATGAATGTATGGCTCGAGACCTTCACCCGTTTCCCTATGGATGCGCCCTTCTGGATCTCCACAAAGGCACCAATCTTGGAATCGTCGCCGACCTCACAACCATACATATTAACGAACGCGAAAATCTTGACATTCTGCCCCAGCTTAACATCCGATGAAATTCGCGCGTATTCTGCGTTTACCATTGGATCACCTCGTGCGTCGAGCCATTAATGATGGATTTTTGAGCCGCTTCGAGGATCTTTACCACGCGCAGGCCATTCCGACCACTGCTTCGCGGTTCCGTGTGATTGACGATACAGTCAATGAAATGCTGGCACTCCTCTTTCAGCGGTTCTGTAATTCTCACTTTAGGTATGGTAATGTCTCCTGAGCGATAATTGTATTGGAACTCGCCAAAACCGTTCGTATACGCTGGGGCCTCCACACCTTTATCATAGATTTTTATCTTTTGCTCGGTTTCGACGTCATTGTAAACTGCCATTTTCTTACTTCCCACGACAGTGACACGCCGCACCTTGCATGGATCCAACCAACTTACGTGCACAAATGCAGGAAGATCATTAGGGAATACCAAATTCAGGTAGGCCACATCGTAAATCCCATCAGAGACGCAATGCATGCCCTGGCCACTGACCGAAATTGGAAGTTCACCGATCAGGTGAAGCAGAATGGAGATGTCATGCGGAGCCAGGTCCCAAAGAACGTTGGAATTCCTTTGGAAGAGGCCGAGATTTAATCTCGCAGTATCGAGATAGTAGATCTTGCCCAGTTCGCCGCTATCAACATATTTTTTCAGCGCAACGACAGCGGAGTTATATTCAAAAGTGTGCCCCACCATCAGCGTCAATCCCTTTTTGTCGGCCAATTCGATCAACTCCTCGGCATGCTGACTGTTGAGGGTCATGGGTTTTTCAACAAGTACATGCAAACCGTGAAGCAGACAATCCATGGCGATAGGATGATGCGTCACCGGAGGAGTCGACACTACTACGGCGTCTAGCCCAAGGTCGAAGAGTTCTTGATAATTTTTGACCATCACCGCCTGGGGATAGAACGATTGAGCGCGTTCCAATCGTTCTTCCTTGGAATCTGCAACCGCCACAAGTTTGGCAGACGGAAGGTCAAAAAAGTTGCGCGCTAGGTTTGGTCCCCAATAACCAAACCCGATAACGCCGACTCTTATTTCATCCATGATTGAACTCCTGCCCTCCCTAATGGGCACCCTTTGCTAAGATGATAGCCAGAGGCGTTTTCAAGATGATTAACAGATCCAACCAGAGAGATTGGTTCTTAATATACTCAATGTCTTTCTGAATCTGCTGGTCAAAATCAACGGTGCACCGGCTGGAAATCTGCTGTAAGCCGGTAATGCCGGGCTGGGCTTCTAGACGCTGCAGGTGGTATGATTTGAACATTTCCACTTCATATGGTATTGCAGGCCGCGGACCCACTACGCTCATATCGCCGATCAATACATTGAAAAACTGGGGCAGCTCATCGAGGCTGTATTTTCGCAAGAACTTACCCGGGCCGATGATTCTCGGGTCATCAACCAGTTTGCGAGTCGTTATCTCCTTCCCCTGGATGGCCGCCATTTGCTTTTCATCGTTTTCAATCAAGGCTTTCACGTAAGCGCGATGAATGGATGGGTCTGCATTTAATTTCATTGTGCGAAACTTGTAGAGTTTGAAATCTTTCCTAACCCATTTCGTGCGCATACCAGCGCGATGCCGGACGGCGCCAACTCGGTCCTGCACAAAGAAGATCGGGCCTGGAGAGTAAATATAAATAACCAAAGCAATCAGGATCATCACGGGGGATAAGATAATCAGTAGTAATAGCGAGAACAGGAAATCAAAGATACGCTTCACAGTATAGTAACCGTCGGCCCTCGCCGCGACAATCCGCATTAGATTTTGATCGTCTTCCAGCCTGGTAGAAATAAACATCTCATTCTCCATATTAAGCCTCTTTACCAACCTCTTTTGGTTGCCAGCCACTTTGACTTGAACCTGAAGGGGAAATCCCTTGCGTCTTCCTTTACGGTAGTTCAAACGGTTTTAATCATTTTGTCTATATCATTTCGACTACAATTTATCAAAAAAAGTATTTTTTCGTCTTGGATAATTATTTGAAATTATTTGAATGTTTCTATCGGCCGCCCTGCCAAGAAAAGGAAAAAACACAGGACGGTGCCTGTATTGGCCCCTAAATATTTAAATTTGGTCGAGGAAGCGCTCAAGACTGACAGCCCCCGGCTTTTTGTACCGACGCACCCAATGGAGGTGCTCAAAGGATCCCGTGTACGGGTCTTTTATCAGTTGGAGAGACTATTGTCGTTTTATGTTTCAGATCAAGGAATAGAGTAGACAGGATCAGCTATCTTTTCTTGGCGCAAACAAATACCCTCGCCCCCAATGAGTACGGATGTACTGATGGCCATATTGGCCGTCCGATATTTTCTTTCGCAAGTAATGTATGTACAATGCCAGCATTGCCGAATCGTTTGTATAAAGGTCCCCCCAGACCTCGCGAAAGAGTTCTCTGTGCGGGATGACCTTGCCGAGGTTGCGCACAAGGCTCGCAAGAAGCGTATACTCTTTTATGGATAAATCGATTAAATTATCCCAAAGTAACACGGTCTGGGAATCCAGGTTAATTTCCAGAACAGAATCGGCGTAACGTGTAATTTGGGGACCGCCGCTCGTCGTCTGATTAGTGGAACGCCGCAACAGCGCACGCACGCGTGCTTCGAATTCATTGCTATTAAAAGGTTTTTTGATGTAATCATCAACCCCGAGTTTAAATGCATGAACGATACCCGATTCGTCAGCCCGTGCAGTCAACATCAGAATTGGCACATCAGACATCTCTCGTATCCGCTCGCATACTTCAAACCCGTTCATGCCGGGCATCATAATATCCAGGATGATCAGATCAGGATGGATCTCGTAGGTTTTTTTTATGCCCTCTGCTCCTGACAAAGCCTGGAATACAGTTAGACCGAGAGGGCTCAATATAACCTCGACAAGCTTACAAAACTCCACGTCATCATCAATGATGACGATCTTTTTGTTCATTCTGTGGCTTCTCCATGGATGACAGGCATAGTTGTACCTCTCCAAAGAAAATTATTGCCGGGGCTTATGGGCACAACCACGACCAAATACTTATTTCGGCAGGAGCGCGCCAGTATTTACTTTTAGAACATAAGCCGCCTTCCGCAAGTTACTGAGAAACATATCGTTATCGTCGAATTCATCGAAATTCTCGTAGGTGCCTTTCCAGATTTTTATCGCGGTCGGCTCGCTGCACCCGCGTTTCCGCATTTCCCCAATGAAC
The DNA here is from genome assembly GCA_034435275.1 of Anaerolineales bacterium. Lineage (GTDB taxonomy): Bacteria > Chloroflexota > Anaerolineae > Anaerolineales > Villigracilaceae > JBFMCC01. Next base: position 69,822 of record DAOTXP010000149.1, read on the forward strand.
TCATCGTATGACATGTTTACCTTCGCCGCAAGTTCCTGAACTCTGCTGGTCATAACTGCCCGCTCCTTTCTAATGCACTGCTTTCACTACATACTATCAATTGTGCCGGAGTTGCTCTGTTGCAAATGGCTAAAGATATTGCCCCATCGCCTTTTCTCTCACCCCTTGCACCTCTCCCACTGGCAGAGGGGGGGCGAGGATGAAAAAGGACTTCGCACCAGGTTAAACAATGTGTTTGCAGCGGAGCATTTCGGGGCCTATACATGCCTTGAGGCTACATTTGACAATACAGAATTGGTGAAGACAAGTTATTTGAATCTTTAGAACATTATTTATTTTATTGAGATTAGCACAACCGTCAAGGTATAAATGGCCTATATTATCAATAAAACTGTAGAAAAACAGGCTATTAAGTATGATTAAAATTTGAGGATTTACTGGGATTTTAGACAGTTGTGTGACGGCGCTGAATCCAAATTCGCCCGACCGGAAGAGCCGTCCGCTCATAATCATGAGTAATTATCCACCAGAAAACATCGAAGCGGCTGAGTCTGGAAAGGGTTGGATTATTCCCCCCCTGAAACGCTAATGCCTTTTATAATCATGCAATGAGTTTTCACTTTTCGTACCGGTCGATTCCAAATATTCTACTTATTGTTTCCGTCCTCTCCTATGGACTACTTATCCCCTTCACCGGCTTCTACTGGGACGACTGGCCCTTTGCCTGGATCGCCCATTTCCTCGGCCCGGCCGAGTTCTTCCCGGCCTTCGAGCCGTTCCGCCCCTTCCTCGCCCCGATTTTCTACCTGACCACATCCCTTCTTCCCGAAGACCCGCTCGTCTGGCAAGCGTTTGGTGTCCTCGTCCGCTTCTTGACCGGGTGGTCCGCGTGGTGGGCGCTGGACAAGGTCTGGCCGAATCACAAACGCCAGACGCTCACCGCCGCCCTGCTCTTCCTCGTCTTTCCCGGTTACAGCCAGCAGTGGGTGGCGCTGACGCATGTCAACCAGGAACTTATTCCTCTCATCTTCTATTTACTGTCATTTGGATTCACAGCGCGCGCCATCCGCAGTCGGACACACTTTCATTCGCTGACTGCGCTCGCCCTCCTGTTGCATATCTGCGGACTATTTCCCACCGAATATTTTTTCGGCCTCGAAGCCATGCGCTTCTTTTTCATCTGGGCCATCGTTTCTGAAAACGAACGCGGCGCGGTGGAAACCGCCAAAGGATTTCGGGCCCGCCTCATTTACGCATTCAAACTGTGGTTGCCTTACCTGCTGATCTGGATCGCTAATGCGGCCTGGCTTTTTTACTATTACACCTTCGGCCCATACAACTCCTACGGCATAGACCTCGAACCTTCCCGTTCATCGCTCGCATGGCTGCAAATTTTTCCAGCCATGGGCGAGGCCATTTACAAAGCAGGCTTTCTCGCCTGGGCCCAGGTCTTCGCACACCTGGCGGAAAACCCGACTGCGCCATCATCCCTGCTTGCCATGGCGTTGATTCTCTTCACCTTCGCACTGGCTGCGTTTTACTTTTTACGTTTCGCTCCATTATCAGCGGCATCCTCGCCGTGGCTAAAAATCGCCATTATCACCGGCCTCGTCGGCATCCTCTTCGGACGCCTGCCCTCGTGGGCCGCAAATCTCCCGCTCACCCTGCAATCCAGTTATGACCGTTTCATGGTCAGCCTGATGCTCGGCACGGCGCTGCTTCTCACCGGCATACTCGAATTGATTCGCAGCGAGCGCGTCCGCATCCTCCTCGCGAGCCTGCTTGTGGCGCTCTCGGTCAGCCAGCAGTTCCTCAACGCCAACATCTTCCGCCGCGATTGGGAGGGTCAGCGCGCCATCTACTGGCAAATGGCCTGGCGCATTCCCGCCCTCCAGCCTGGCACGCTCCTTCTTACGCACGAGATGCCGCTGAATTATGAGACCGACCTCTCGATGACCGCGCCGATTAATTGGATGTACGCGCTGGACTACCAGCCGCGAGACGATGTGCCTTACGCACTAATCTACACCGAAAAGCGGCTCGGCGGCCGCGTCCTGCCGGAACTCGCGGCGGGCGCGCCGGTCCTGTTCCCGATCCGCACTGTGGCATTTCGCGGCAGTACGGAGGCAGCCCTGGTGATTTTTGTCCCACGCGAAGGATGCCTGCGCGTGCTCGATCCGTTTTATGCCAATCAGGCTGTCTACAATCGTCAGTCCGATTTCCTGACCGATGCCATTCATCTGTCCGATCCGTCGCGTATCCTGGTGGATGCACCTTCGCCACAGATGCCTGCCGCATTATTTGGAAAAGAACCTGCCCACGAGTGGTGTTATTTCTACGCAAAAGCCGAACTGGCGCGGCAGAAAGGCGATTGGGAATCCGTCGCCACGCTGGGCCGGGAAGCAGATCAACTGGGCTTCGCGCCCGCCGACCCGTTCGAGTGGCTTCCGTTCATCGAAGCCTACGCGCGGACGGGCAGCGCGCAAACCGCCGAAGAACTTTCCCGCGAGGCATTCGCCGAGGACGCAGGCGTCCGCCGCGGACTCTGTCAGTTGTGGGAACGCGTGGGGAACGGCGCACAGGCCGAAGTCCGCGCGCGAGCCGAGGAGCTCTTATCCGAATTGGGCTGCCGGTGAGTCTCATCCTAATTGGCTATCCGCAGCGGCTTGACGCTTTATTGCTCATGTGCTACCATCACCTCAAATGAAGTTGAAAGAGGAGAGATTATGTCTCACAAAAGATTCGCGGCGCTGATGGTGTTGATCCTGTTGACGCTGTCTGCTTGCGACCAGCCATATTCGCAGGCGCCTGCGACTACTCCTTCTACGATTCCCACCAGCCTGTTTGCCACCGCCCTGCCGACGGGAAGCGACCCGATGTCCATCGTTGCCGCGTTCGGCACAGGCACCGCGGTGGCCGCGGCGGCCACCGCCGGGACGGTCATCCCATCGAACACACCCGGTGTGGCGGTCACACCTGCCACTCCCACGAATACGCCTCTGCCGGTCGGTGTCACGGTAACGCCCGCTCCCACTACAGCCACGCCGACCCCGGGACCCAGTGTCACGCCGATTCCGGTTACCCGCCCGGCGTCGTACACGCTACAAGCGGGTGAATTCCCCTATTGCATTGCGCGTCGCTTCAACGTCAATCCGGACGAGTTGCTGGCATTGAACGGCCTGAGCGACGGCAGTGTATATATGCCCGGCACGACGCTCGAAATCCCGCAGACCGGTGCCTTCCCCGCCGACCGGGCTCTGCTTCCGCACCCGGCCACCTATACGGTTGTGTCGTCCGACGAGACACTCTACAGTATTGCCTGCAAATACGGTGATGTGGACCCGGCCCGCATCGCACAGGTGAACAACATCTCCCTCGGCACGCCTCTGACCGCCGGGCAGAAACTCAGCATCCCGTAGAGTCAATGAGATGGCAAACGCCCAGGTGTTGAGCCTGGGCGTTTTTGACCCGGCCCTCACCCTGACCCTCTCCCGTTGGGAGAGGGAGGCCGAGGAGGAACCATGCCCTTCGAACTGCTCCGCACCGAAACGCTGCTCAAAGGCCGCGCCTTCGCCATCCGCCGCGACTGGATGAAGACACCCGACGGCCGCGAGACGAAATACGACATCATCGAACACGGCGGCTCGGTGGTTTTGATTCCGCTGGATACAGAGGGGAATCTGCTCTTCGTGAGGCAATACCGTCACGCCGCGGCCAGAGATCTGCTCGAACTGCCCGCAGGCACGCGCGACGGCGGCGAGCCTTTCGAGGATTGTGCGCGCCGCGAGATTCGCGAAGAGACTGGCATGGAGGCGGGCCAACTGGAAAAGATCGGCGAGTTCTATCTCGCCCCCGGTTACTCGACCGAGTTCATGGCCGTTTACCTCGCGACGGACTTGAAGCGCAATCCGCTCGAACCCGACTCGGATGAATTTCTATCCGTTGAAAAGATACCCGTGAAGAAGGCGCTCGAAATGGCCGAGCGCGGCGAAGTGCCGGACGCCAAGTCGCTGGCAGCGCTGCTGCTGGCGGAGAAATATCTGAAATAAGCAAGACTTCCGAAGTCTGATGCCATTCCCTACAAACCTGCGGTGTTTTGTCCGAAATGGTGACAAGCCGCAGGTTTTTTCATGCAGAAAATTACTTACACCCACTCCGCAGGGGGAATACACTTACCCACGGAAGAGTCTAATTTATTCGTGATAAAATTCACGATTAGTAAAAACCAGGTGCGGTAGTCGAGAGTCCGGAGCGAAGCACAGCGAAGTCGAGGGACGTACCGAGACCAAGCCTGTTCATTCAAGGAGACAGCATGAAACGCAACATCGTCACCATTGACGGCAACGAGGCCACTTCGTCCGTCGCTTATCGACTCAGCGAGGTGGTTGCCATTTATCCGATCACCCCCTCCTCCGCCATGGGCGAATTTGCCGATGAGTGGGCCGCGAAAAAGAAGAAAAACCTCTGGGGCACCACGCCGCTGGTTGTCGAGATGCAATCCGAAGGCGGCGCGGCGGGCGCGGTTCACGGCGCGTTGCAAACCGGCGCGCTGACCACTACCTTCACCGCCTCGCAGGGTCTGCTGTTGATGATCCCCAATATGTATAAGATCGCGGGCGAACTCACCAGCACTGTCTTCCATGTGGCAGCGCGCGCCATTGCGGCGCACGCCCTCTCCATCTTCGGCGACCATCAGGATGTAATGGCCGTCCGCCAGACAGGTTGGGCATTGTTCTCGTCGGGGTCGGTGCAGGAGGCGCATGACTTCGCCGCCATCGCGGCGGCCGCCACCCTCAAGGCGCGCGTGCCCTTCCTGCATTTCTTCGACGGATTCCGCACCTCGCACGAGGTGGCCAAGATCGAGGAACTCTCAGACGACGATCTGCGCGGCCTCCTGGACGAGGAGTTGATCCGCGCGCACCGGGCGCGGGCCCTCTCCCCGGAGCATCCTGTCGTGCGCGGCACCGCACAGAATCCCGATGTCTATTTCCAAGGGCGCGAGACCGTCAACCCCTTCTACGCGGCCGTCCCCGGCATCGTTCAGGAGACGATGGACAAGTTCGCCAAAATCAGCGGGCGGCAATACAACCTGTTTGATTATGTTGGCCACCCCAAAGCCGAGCGCGTGGTCGTCATCATGGGCTCGGGCGGCGAGACCGCCGAAGCGACGGTCAAATACCTGGCTGAAAATGGCGAGAAGGTCGGCGCGGTGCGCGTGCGCCTGTATCGCCCGTTCTCTGCGGAACACATGCTGGCCGCTCTGCCATCCACCACAAAAGCCATCGCCGTCCTCGACCGCACCAAAGAACCGGGCTCCGGCGGAGAGCCGCTCTATTTGGATGTGGTCAATGCATTGGTTGAAGGTTCCAAGTTGAAGGTTGGGGGAAAACCTGCAACTTTCCAACTTTCCAACCTTCCCATAGTGATTGGCGGACGCTACGGCCTCTCGTCCAAAGAGTTCACCCCGGCCATGGTCAAGGCGGTATTGGACGAATTGACCAAACCCGAACCGAAGAACCATTTCACCGTCGGCATCATTGACGATGTGTCGCACACCAGCCTCGATGTGGACCCATCCTTCGCGGTCGAGCACGAGGAGACGGTGCGGTGTCTCTTCTTCGGCCTCGGCTCGGACGGCACGGTGGGCGCCAACAAGAACTCGATCAAGATCATCGGCGAGGAGACCCAGAACTTCGCACAGGGCTACTTCGTGTACGACTCGAAGAAGTCCGGCCAGATGACGACTTCACACCTGCGCTTCGGCCCCAAGCCCATCCAGGCGCCGTATTTGATCGAAACCAACCAGGCCAATTTCGTGGCCTGCCACCAGTTCAATTTCCTCGAACGTTTCGATATGCTGAAGTACGCCCGGCCGGGCGGCATCTTCCTGCTCAACAGCCTGTATGGGCCGGAAGAGGTATGGGATCACTTGCCGCGCGAAGTCCAGCAGGCCATCCTCGAGAAGAATCTCAAGTTCTACATCATCAACGGTTACGAGGTCGCAGAAAAAGCGGGCATGGGCCAGCGCGTCAACACCATCATGCAAACGGCCTTCTTCGCCATTTCCGGCGTCCTGCCGCGCGAACAGGCCATCGCCGAGATCAAGCATGCCATCCAGAAGACCTACGGCAAGCGCGGCGAAGCCGTCGTCAAGATGAACTTCGCGGCGGTGGACCAGACCCTGGCGAACCTGCATGAGGTCAAGGTGCCCGGCAAGATCACGGCCGAGGCGACGCGGCGCGCGCCGGTACCGGCAACAGCCCCCGCCTTCGTCCGAGACGTGCTCGGGCCGATGATTGCCTTCGACGGAGACAACGTCCCCGTCAGCGCCCTGCCAGTTGACGGGACGTTCCCATCCGGCACGACGCAATGGGAGAAGCGCAACCTGGCACTCGAAATCCCGGTCTGGGAACCCGACCTGTGCATCCAATGCGGCAAGTGTGTGATGGTCTGTCCGCACGCCGTGATCCGCCACAAGGTGTACGACCCTGCGCTCCTTAAGAAGGCGCCCGCCACATTCAAGCACATGGATGGCAAATTCAAGGAATTCCCCGGCACGGCCTACACTGTGCAGGTCTCGCCCGAGGATTGCACCGGCTGTACGTTGTGCGTGGAGGTCTGCCCGGCCAAGGACAAGAGCCAGGCCGGCCGCAAGGCACTCAACATGGCGCCCCAGCCGCCCCTGCGTGAGTCCGAAAGTAAAAACTGGGATTTCTTCATGTCAATCCCAGATACGGACAGGAAACTGATCAATCCCGGCGCGATCAAGAGTTCGCAACTCCTGCGTCCGCTATTCGAGTTCAGCGGCGCGTGCGCGGGATGCGGCGAGACGCCCTACGTCAAATTGGTCTCGCAACTGTTCGGCGACCGCGCCATCGTGGCCAATGCCACGGGCTGTTCCTCGATCTACGGCGGCAACCTGCCCACCACACCCTGGGCGGTGGACGCCAACGGACGCGGCCCGGCCTGGTCCAACTCCCTGTTCGAGGACAATGCCGAGTTCGGCCTCGGCATGAGGCTGACGCTCGACAAACAGAACGAGTACGCGCGTGAACTGCTGACCGCCTTTGAAAAAGAACTGGGCGCGGACTTGGTCACCGCGATCCTGAACGCGGATCAATCCACCGAGGCGGGCATCAGCGACCAGCGCGACCGCGTGGAACAATTGAAGATAAAACTCGCCAAGAGCAAGGACAGCCGCGCCAAAGACTTGATCTCGATAGCCGACAGCCTGGTCAAGAAATCCGTATGGATCATCGGCGGCGACGGCTGGGCTTACGACATCGGCTACGGCGGCCTCGATCACGTGCTTGCCAGCGGACGCAACGTCAACGTGCTGGTGCTCGACACGGAAGTGTATTCCAACACCGGTGGCCAGGCCAGCAAGTCTACGCCGCGCGCCGCAGTCGCCAAGTTTGCCATGAGCGGCAAAGGCCTGCCCAAGAAGGACCTGGGGCTGATCGCCATGGCCTACGGTTACGTCTACGTGGCGCGCGTGGCCATGGGTGCCAGCGACCAGCAGACGCTCAAGGCCTTCCTCGAAGCCGAGTCCTACGACGGCCCGTCGTTGATCATCGCCTACAGTCACTGCATCGCGCACGGCTACGACCTGGCGCACGGCCTCGAACAACAGAAACTCGCCGTCCAGTCCGGTCACTGGCCGCTGTACCGCTACGACCCGCGCCTGGCGCTCGAGGGCAGGAATCCGCTTACCATCGAGTCGAAGGAACCCAGCGTCCGCCTCGAGGATTATGTTTACAACGAGACGCGTTATAAGATGCTCGTCCAGGCGGATGAGGACCGCGCCGAACAATTGCTCGACCAGGCGCGCCGCGATATCAAATCGCGCTGGACGCTGTACCAGCAGATGGCCGCCATGCATTACAATGGCGGGGACAAAACCGAGGAGAAGTAGGAGACTGACATGACCGATCTTTCCACGACCTATCTTGGTCTCCGTTTAAACAACCCTCTCGTCGCCTCGGCCTCGCCCCTCTCCAAAAAAGTGGACACCGTTCGCCAGTTGGAGGAGGCGGGCGTCGCGGCCGTGGTCATGTACTCGCTGTTCGAGGAGCAGATCATTCACGAAAGCCTCGAACTCGATCATTTCCTGACGCGCGGCACCGACTCGTTCGCCGAAGCCTTGTCGTATCTGCCCGATATCGGCACGTACGCGCTGACGCCGGAGAAATACCTCAATCACGTCGCCACGCTCAAGAAGGCTGTCAAGATCCCGGTGATTGGCAGTTTGAACGGCGTCTCCAAGGGCGGCTGGGTGGAATATGCCCGCCGCATCCAGGACGCCGGTGCGGACGCGCTGGAACTGAATCTTTATTTCATTCCGGCCGATCCCTCGCTAACCGCCGCGGAGATCGAGGACGCACAGGTCGAGCTCGTGGCTGATGTGAAATCCAATATCAAGATTCCACTGGCGGTGAAACTGAGTCCGTTCTACGCCTCCCTGCCGCACTTTGCGAAGCGGCTGGCGGACGCGGGCGCGGACGGCCTGGTCCTGTTCAACCGCTTCTACCAGCCCGATTTCGATCTGGACACGCTGGAGATCGTCCCCAGCCTCGACCTGAGCACCTCCTCAGAATTGCGCCTGCCTCTGCGCTGGATCTCGATCCTGCACGGGCGCGTCAATGTTGACTTTGCGCTCACCAGCGGCGTCCACACCGCCAGAGATGTTCTGAAGGCCATGATGGCCGGGGCGAAGGTTGCCATGATGGCCTCCAACCTTCTGCATCATGGAATCCAGGCCATCCCGTCCATGCTGAACGAGTTGAGCGGCTGGATGGAAACGCGCGAGTATCAGTCCATCGTACAGATGCAGGGCAGTATGAGTCGCCGGTCGGTGGCTGAACCGGCTGCATTCGAACGCGCCAATTACATGAAGGTGCTGAACTCCTTCAGGCAGCTGCCATAAAATAGAACAGCCCCCGGCAATGCCGGGGGCTGTTGGTCTCGAAATAAGTGCGTTGGGCCGTTTCTATTCGACAGGCGCTTCGACCAATTTGCGCTGACGGAAAGTAATGCGCCCGCGCGTCAGGTCATAAGGGGACATTTCCACCTGTACCCGGTCCCCCAACAGGATGCGGATGTAGTATTTACGCATCTTGCCGGAGAGGTAGGCGAGCACTTCGTGGCCGTTCTCGAGTTTCACCCGGAACTGGGTTCCGGGCAATGCCTCGATCACCGTGCCCTCCATTTTTATTTTGTTATCATCTTTAGCCATACGCCCTCCGGGCCTGACTACTCGACTTCCTTGAACTGGCGCCGTTTGATACGACGCGCAGCCTTTTTCCTTTCCATACGGCGCTGTTCGCTCTTGGAGACGAACCAGCGTTTACGGCGAACCGTGCTCAAAACGCCGCTCTTCACAACCTTCTTGCGAAAGCGTTTGAGCAGAGAGTCCTGTGATTCGCCGGAGCGTAAATTAACCACTGCCAATTTGTTCACCTCCTTCCGTATGGAAGGTCATTGATGCCGAAAAAAAACTCGGCGAGCGCGACGCGGCCGAGGTTGGTTCAAGCCATGAACAGCAAAATGACCTCGCGATCAGTCCTGCGCTTCACTCTCCTCGTTCGTTTTAAGGAGGGCAACCCACATCCCTGCGACCAAGTCAGAAAAATTATACTATACACCCGACCAAAAGAAAAGTCCCTTGGCAATGACCTACTCTCCCAGGAGGTCGCCCTCCAAGTACCATCGGCGCTGACGGGCTTAACTGCCGGGTTCGGGATGAGACCGGGTGTACCCCCGCCGCTCGAATCACCAAGGGACGTTTTCACAACGTTGGTTCTGAATAGTTTCACTGTGTGTAGAAAAGAGTACCAAGTTCTCCGCACCACGGGATTAGCCCTCGACCATTAGTACAGCTTAGCTCAACACATTACTGTGCTTACACTTGCTGCCTATATAGCAGGTAGTCTACCTGCGGTCTTACTCCCTTACAGGAATACAGGGATCTCATCTTGAGGCGAGTTTCCCACTTAGATGCTTTCAGCGGTTATCTCTGCCCGACATAGCTACCCAGCGATGCCATTGGCATGACAACTGGCACACCAGAGGTCAGTCCACTCCGGTCCTCTCGTACTAGGAGCAGCTCCTCTCAAATCCCTTGCGCCCACAGTGGATAGAGACCGACCTGTCTCACGACGGTCTGAACCCAGCTCGCGTACCGCTTTAACGGGCGAACAGCCCGACCCTTGGGACCTTGTCCAGCCCCAGGATGCGATGAGCCGACATCGAGGTGCCGAGCGAAGTCGT
>DAOTXP010000150.1:0-1843 GCA_034435275.1 Anaerolineales bacterium
CGTATTACGATCATTATGGCGACGACCATGGTTGCGAGATTTACGTCGTCCGCGTGGACGGCACCGACCTGCGCCGGCTGACCGACAACGATTACTGCGATTACCAGCCGCGCTGGGGGCCGTGAATTAATGGTGTCATTGCGAGGAGTTCTGAGTGGAGCGAAGACCGACGAACAATCTCCTCGCCGATTCTGGGATTGTCACTTTCTGTATGGCATTACTCTTGAGAATCTATCACGACCGCGAAGATTTTGCAGTGCGATGTTCATATCGCCCTTTGGTTGCGGAATGAATTCCGCGCTACGATGTATCCAACTAAAGTGCTGTAAAATTAGCCACTATTTTATCGGTACAGGAGGCTGATATGGAAGTCAAAGGGAAGGTTGCAATCGTTACGGGCGCATCATCCGGCATCGGCGAGGCGACCGCCCGCGAGTTCGGACGCGAGGGGGCGAAGGTGGTGCTGGCCGCCCGCCGCGTGGACCGCCTCGAGACGCTGGGAAAAGAAATCGAGGCGATGGGCACAGGGGCAGAGACGCTGGTGGTGCAGGCCGATCTCTCCAAACTGGAAGACATTCGATCCCTGGTGGACCAGACTCTCAAACGGTTTGGCCGCATTGATATCCTGATCAACAACGCGGGCTTTGGCCGCCTCGACTGGCTGGAGAATTTAGATCCCATCAAGGATATTCAAGCGCAAATAGACGTGAACGTAATGGGCGTGATTCAGACTACGCGCCAGGTCCTGCCGGTCATGATAAAACAACGCTCTGGAAGCATCGTCAACATGTGTTCGATGGCGGGACTGGTGGCAACGCCCACTTACACCATCTACGCGGCCAGCAAACACGCCGTGCACGGGTTCTCCGAGGCATTGCGCCGCGAGGTCAAGCCCTGGGGCATTGACGTGTCGCTCATTTACCCCGGCGGTGTGGTGACCGAATTCGGCCAGCACGCGGGCATCAAACGCAAGACCAAAGCCACCACGCCCCGCTTCATGCTCCTGACCGCCGAACAGGTCGGGCGCGCCGTCGTCAAACTGGTGCGCCGTCCGCGCGGCATGTGGATCATTCCCTGGCAGTGGGGTGTCACATCGTTTCTCAATAAATTCCTGCCCTCTTTCGTGGATTACACCACCATCCGCGGCTTCACCATCCCCGAACGCGAAGATGAGTTGATGGCAAAATAAAATCGGCGCGGATAAACGCGAAATTTCACCGCGAAGACGCGAAGGCCACAAAGTTTGATTCTTCTTCGCGAAGTTAATTTTCCTTCGCGTTCTTCGTTTCTTCGCGGTTCCGTAAATCAATCCGCCGCGCCTGTGGGCTTGATGTCTTTCAGATTCAATTGCAGGCGCGTGTTGCCGTTGTATTCATTCACTTCCAGCACAAACAAGACATACACGCGGGGAGGCAGATTGGGCTGCAAATGCCCGAGATGGAAGCCGATGGAATCAAAAGTGATGCGCCCCTCGGTAAGCGCGAGCTTTAGATGACGACCGTCCGCGCCCACAGGCCGCGAGGATTGCACTTTTACATCGCGCGCCACGAAGACGGGGCTGGGATTTCCGTAGCCCGTCGGCTCCAGCCAATCCAGCGATTTCAACAACTCGAAACTTAAATCCTTCAACCTGACTTCCGCGTCGGCGACGAAAGTATGACGCAGATCCCTGCCCTCCAGTTCACGCGTCGCAATGGACCTCAGGCGCGCCACCAATTCGTCGAGGTTTTCATTGCGGACGGTGAATCCCGCCGCGGCCGCGTGCCCGCCGTGACGGACGAGCAGATCGGCGCATTCATCCAGCGCGTGCGTGATGTGGAATTCGGGGATCGAACGGCACGAG
>DAOTXP010000151.1:0-44190 GCA_034435275.1 Anaerolineales bacterium
GAACATATCCGCGCGGTCGTCATCGTCCCACATGCTCGCGCGATCGAAAGTATCCAAATCGGCGGCGGTAAACGTCGCCGCGGCGATCGGCAAAGCGACCGGCATCTCAAGTCCCTGCTGGCAGGCCAGGCACACACGGCCCTCGCGTGTCTGGTTCGTGTGCTCATCGCAATACCCTCGTCCGCATTTCACGCAGGTTCCCAACGCCGGGTTCTCGCAACGGTGCGGCACGAGATAACCAATAATCATTTCACATTGTTCGGCGGATTTGTTTGCCATGAAAATCGCTCTCCTCTCCGAAAAGTATACACCAGACATCGGCGGGCTTGCAATCTCAGCGGAAAGACTTGCCCGACTGCTTGCCTCTGCAGGACATCAAGTCCGCGTCTTCGCGCCGACCCTCAACCTGCCTCCCTCCGAAACGCGGACTCTCCCATCGGGCGGAGTCAGCGTCACGCGCTTCGGAGCGCATAAGCGGGTGGACGATACGCTGGTGGATTGGTTTGAACTTATTGTGGATGAACACAAGCGTGAACTGTTCGATATCCTCCATGCTTATTTCCTCCCGCAGGCAGGATTCGTCGCGGCCTACGCGGGAAAATACTTGAACATCCCCAGTGTTGTATCCGTTCGCGGCAACGACATCGAGCGCGCCGCGTTCGACCCTTCGCGATTCTCGCATGTAATGTACGCCCTCCAAAACGCCAGCGCGGTGACCACGAATGCGAGCGCGTTAGCGAAAAAGGCTAAAGTGTTCACCGACAGAGAAATTTTCATCATTCCCAATGGCATTGACACGGACTGTTTCAAGCCTATGCCAAAAAACAAAGGATTGGCCGAAACACTCGGTCTCGGTGATTTGCCTGTGATCGGTTTTGTTGGCGAATTGAGAGAGAAAAAAGGGATGCGCGCTCTCTTTTCTGGCTACACGCAGGTGGCAAAAACCTGTCCCGCCTCCCTTCTCATCGTCGGAGAGGTCCGCGAGGGAGAAGACAAAAAAATCTTTGACGAATTCAAAATTACCAATCCCCAATTACCAATCGCCATTACGGGCGCGGTTCCCTACAAAGACATGCCCTCGTATTACTCATTGATGGATGTCTTCGTCCACCCGTCCCTGCGCGATGGGATGCCCAATGCCCTGCTCGAGGCCATGGCGTGCGGTGTGCCAGTCATTGCCACCCCCGTCGGCGGGGTTTTGGATGTGGTGAGGAATCAGGAAAATGGGAGGCTTGCCCCTGTCAACGATGTAGACGCGTTGGCAGACGCGATTCAATGCGTTTTGGACGATTCGACTTTACGAGAATCTATTTCAAAGTCTGCAAGGGAAACGATCGTCGAACGATTTCGCCCCGAGCTGGAATTGAATGCAAATCTCAAAGTGTATCGAATGACCGGAGTCTAATTATTGCGCCTTCAATTCGGGACGCGGAAAACGCGGATGAACGCGGATTTACACCAAGAGATTTAATCTCCGCGTTTTCTGCGCTCGTCCGCGTCCCATTTGGGTTTTGTCCAGTAGAAAAATTTATATCACACTTTCCATTGCCGCGCCGAGACGCTTGACGATCTCGCCCACTTCCTCTTCGTTGATCGAAAGCGGAGGCGCAAAGGCCAGCGTGTTTCCAAGCGGACGTGTCCGCAGACCGCGTTCCTCGGCGGCCTTGAAGATTCGCATCGCCAGCGCGGGGTCGGGCGTCTTTGCGGCCTTGTCCGAGACGATTTCCACGCCGCAGACGAGACCCAGTCCGCGCACATCGCCGACGAAGGGGAATTCGGTCAGCAACTTGAGACCGTCGAGCAGGCGTTTGCCCAGGTCGCGGGCACGCCGGGGGAAATTCTCGCGCTCCATGATTTCCAGATTTTTCAATCCCACCGCGCAGGCCATGGCGTGACCCGAATAAGTGTAGCCATGCATCCACGCTTCGGGCTCGGCGGCGGATTCTATCGTCTCGCGAATCTCGTCCGAGATTTGGATGCCGCCCAGTTGGGCGTATCCGCTGGTGATGGCCTTGGCAAAGGACAGGATGTCGGGCTTGACGTTCCAGTGTTTGAGCGCAAACCACTCTCCCGTCCGACCGAAGCCCGTGATGACCTCGTCCGCGATGAGAAGGACTTCATGTCGGTCGCAGATTTCGCGTACGCGCGGGAAGTAGTCTGCGGGCGGGACGATGACGCCGCCGACGCCCATGATCGGTTCGGCGATGAACGCCGCGACAGTGTCCGCGCCTTCGCGGAGAATCGCCTCCTCCAGCGCGCGGGCGGCGGCCTCTCCGACGGCCTCACCCGCTCGAAGGTCGCCTTCGAAGCGGTAGGGATTCGGCGCGGGGACGTGGACGAAACCGTCCACTTTCGGGCCGAACATCGTCTGGTATTTTTCGAGTCCCGTCGCGAAGGTGGCGGCCAGAGTCACGCCATGATACGCCCCCTTGCGCGCGATGATTTTGTATTTGGCCGGTTTGCCTTTGCGCTTCCAATAGTAACGCGCCGTTTTGAAGGCCGAGTCGTTGGCCTCGGAGCCGCCCGAAGTGAAGAAGGTGGTGTTGAGGCCGCCGTAGGCGAAGCCCGCCAGTTTGTCCGCGAGTTGAATCGAGGGCAGGTTGGTCATGCCCGAGAAATTGGAGGTGAAGGCGAGTTTGAGCATTTGGTCGCAGGCGGCCTGCGCGAGTTCGGCGTTGCCATAACCCGCGTTGACGTTCCACAAGCCCGCCATGCCGTCCAGGATTTTCTGCCCGTCGGTGGTGTAGAGCCAGACGCCCTCGCCGCGTTCGATCACCAGCGGATTGGCGTGGGTTTTGGGGTGATATACTGGATGCAGTTGCTTTTTATCAATATCCACCCACTGCGCAGTGGTGTGCGTTGCCATAGCGCCTCCTCGTTGAACAATTATTCTTATCTGTATTTTAGCGTTTTTGGCAAAAATGTGATACCCTCAAAACGGAACCTCCGCCTCTTTCCCAACGCGACAATAAAGGTATCTCATGACAACTCTATTCGATTCGACCCAGTCTGTCCAATCCGAACTCAACAAACAGAAATACATCGCCTCCGACGAAATTGCGACCATCGTGTACCTCGCGCAGAAACTGGGCAAGCCGCTTCTCACCGAGGGACCCGCAGGCGTGGGCAAGACCGAACTCGCCAAAGCCATCGCGGGCGCGGCAGGACGCGACCTCATCCGCTTGCAGTGCTATGAAGGGCTGGATGAGTCCAAGGCGCTGTACGAGTGGGAATACTCCAAGCAACTGCTGTACACGCAATTACTGCGCGATAAATTGAACGACACGCTCGGCAAAGCGGAGACGCTTGCAGAAGCCGCGGACCAACTTGCAAAGGAGGAAGATGTCTTCTTCTCCGAGCGATTCCTGCTGATGCGTCCGCTCTTGAAAGCAATTCTGAGTGATAAACCAACCGTTCTGCTCATTGATGAAATAGACCGCGCCGATGCGGAGTTCGAGGCGTTTTTACTCGAAGTGTTGAGCGACTTTCAAGTGTCCGTACCTGAACTCGGAACGCTGACCGCGAAGCACAGACCCTTTGTTGTCCTCACATCCAACAACACGCGCGAACTCTCCGAAGCGCTGAAGCGGCGCTGTTTGTACTTGTTCATTGACTACCCCACCTTGCAGGAAGAACTGGCGGTCGTGCGCTTGAAAGTCCCCGATTTGAATCCCAAACTGGCACAGCAGGCCGTAGAGTTCGTGCAGAAACTCCGCAAAACGGACATGCGCAAGTCGCCGTCCATCAGCGAGACGCTGGACTGGGCGAACGCGCTTGTGGCGTTGAACGCGTCCAATCTGGATAAGGAAACGCTGGAGGACACGTTATCGGTATTGCTCAAACACGAGGCGGATTTACAGAAGGCAAAGCGGCAGATTATTAATCCACCGCCGCCAGCCAGGCAGAAGCCCGACGAGTACGGAAGGTTTTCCGGGAATTGATTTATGGTAGGGGCGCAGCAAGTCGATCTAGCACGATGACGGTTGATTGTCTCGCTGTGCCCCTACGGAGAACATGAGATGGAATCCCGTATCTTACAGTTAATTGCCGCACTGCGCGCCAGCGGGGTGCGCGTCTCTCTGGCGGAATCGGCAGAGGCGTTCTCGGCAGTGGATTTGATGGGGATTCAAGACCGCGAGCAATTTCGATTGTCCCTGCGCGCCACGCTCATCAAAGACGTGAAAGACCTTCCGACATTCGACAAACTATTCCCGCTCTTCTTCGGTGCGGCACAGCCGCCGATGATGGGTGGGAATCCGATGGATGATCTCACGCCCGAAGAGATCCAGATGCTGGCGGATGCGTTGAGGCGGTTCGCGGAGAATCTCCGTCAGCGTATGGAAAGGCTGATGAACGGTGAGCTGCTTTCGAGGTCCGAGTTGGAAGCGCTGGCGCAGATGGTCGGACTGAATCAGGCGGACGACCTCCGATATCAAAACTGGATGGCGCAGCGCATGATGCGCGCACTGGCATTCCCTGAGGTGCGTGAGGCGCTGAAGGAACTGATGGAGCAACTCGCGCAGATGGGCTTGAACCGCGGCCGAATCGAGCAAATCCGCAACGCGATCCAGCAGAACATGCAGGGGATGCAGGAGCAGATCGAGCAATTCGCGGGCGAACGCATTGCCGAAAATTTAAGTGAACGCCCGCGCGGCGAAAACATCGCCGACCTGATGAACCGCCCATTCCACGCGCTGTCGGACGCCGATAAAAAAGTGTTGCAGCATGAAGTGAAGCGACTGGCCGCGATGCTCCGCACAAGAATCGCATTGCGGCAGAAGCGCGCCAAAAGCGGACAACTTGATCCCAAGGCGACCATTCGCACCAATCTCAAATATCACGGCGTGCCGATGGAGATTCGCCATAAAGACCGCGTGCGCAAACCGAAGATCGTCGTAATTTGCGACATCAGCACTTCGATGCGTTTTTGTTCGGAGTTGATGTTGAGTTTTCTGTTCGCCCTGCAGGGGCAGGTGCGCAAGACGCATGCCTTCGCGTTCATTGATCATCTCGAATATATTTCGGAGGACTTCAGCGGCTCGAACGCGGACGAGGCGATTGCTTCCGTTTTATGGCGCATGCCCAGCGGACATTACAACACCGATCTCGGCTGGTCGTTGAACGATTTCCAAAACGAATACATGGACACGCTCAACGGTGGGACGACGCTCATCATCGTGGGCGACGGACGCAATAATTACTATGACCCGCGCCTCGACATTTTCTCCACGATGACCCGCCGCGCCGCGCGGACCATCTGGCTGAATCCCGAACCCCCGCACCTGTGGCACGGCGACAGCGACATGCCGAAGTATGCGCCGCTGTGCAGTGACGTGCTTAAAGTCAGTAATTTGAGGGAGTTGGCAGAGGCGGTGGACGCGTTGCTGGCTGGGTAAATCTGGATAATCAGACCACTATGGGATAATTTATCAGGCGCTATACCATATACCACTTTTCAAAATTCGGGGGAATTACAGAAATTGGCATTGACAAATTTGCCTTTCCCACTTGAATTTTTCCTAAAAAAGTTGTAAAATCATGAAAAAATCCGCTCATAAAAGCGCATTTAGGCTTTGTGATTCGCGACCTAGTAAGTCCAATGTACCAGGAACCACTTTAACGGTCTTCGAGGTTCAAACGCAATGAATCACGGAAGTGGTTGATGACTGAAGAAATCAACAAGCCTTTGTATAGTCGAATTCAGGAGTACATTGCCGAGTTGATCCTTTCGGGCAAATTGGCTCCTGAGAGCAAGATCCAATCCGAACGCGAGTTCAGCGAGGATTTGGGGGTTAGCCGCATGACGATACGCCGCGCGCTGACGGAACTGGTCAACGAGGGCCTGCTGGAGCGCAGGCACGGCTCGGGAACGTACGTGGCCAAGCCCAAGGTCACGTATGAAGCGGGGGAATTGGTGAATTACACTCAGGCCATGCAACAGCGAAACATCGCAACGAGCAGCCAGTTACTGGAGTTCAGCGAGATCGCCGCCAGCCGCCGTCTTGCGGAATTGCTGAAAATCGAAATCGGGAACCCCATCCATCGAATTGACATCCTCCGCCTTGCCAACCGCGTTCCAGTGATTCTGGAGCGCGTTTTCTTTCCATGCGCGCGCTTCTCAAACCTGCAGGAATGGGATCTGGAGAAAAGTTCGATTTATGATCTCATCACCACAGTTTATCAAGTCGAGATCGGCCAAATCTCACAGACGGTCGAGGCGGTCGCGGCGGTCGATATAGTCGCACAGCAGCTGCGAGTCGAGGAAAATTCTCCCCTCCTGATGCTTTCCCGGCTCATTTATCAAAAGGATACAACTTTGCCGGTCGTGTTTTCGCAGGATTTCCTGCGGAGCGACTATGCAAGGATTCATTCCACCGTTCAGTATGACGAACTTGGCCTATCGGGGAATGACAGCCCGCCAGGAAAGGAGGAAGTCGCCGATAAAGATGAACCATCCTAACTTACGTTATTTATGTAATCAATTCGTTGAAAGGAGAAATTACAATGGCTGAAATGGTCGTACCCGCTGGCGCACAAGGCAAAAAACTTTACGCCCGCAAAAGTTCAGGCCTCGTCAGGACGATTGGCGTCTTTGGCGCCATGGTTTTCGGCGTCCACTGCATCAGTCTTTCGTCCTCAGGCCTGATCCCCTTCTCGTGGGTGGCCGGAGTCTGGCCCGGAAGCAGCATCATCGGCGTGTTGACAGTTGCCATGTTCTTCTGCCTCTTCCACGCCTATACCTACGCCGTGATTGGCGCAACAATGCCCCGCTCCGCCGCAGACTATACGCTGGCAAGCCGGACCCTGAGCGCACCCCTGGCCTTCGCCGCCTCATGGACCCTGGTCATTTTCAGCGCGATGGTGGCAGGCGCTCTGATCGCATGGATTCCCAAGACGGCGATCCCGGTTCTCTTCCGCACCATGGGCATCGTGATGAACAATCCGTCCTATTTGCAGTTCGCAGACTGGTCTGTTACGCCGATCGGTATCGTTGTAATCGGCACGATCTGCGCCATCATCACGTTCGTCACCATGATC
Organism: Anaerolineales bacterium; assembly: GCA_034435275.1. Classification (GTDB taxonomy): domain Bacteria; phylum Chloroflexota; class Anaerolineae; order Anaerolineales; family Villigracilaceae; genus JBFMCC01. The sequence continues at coordinate 7,039 of DAOTXP010000151.1, forward strand.
CTGCCCACCCGCACAATCCTGCGCATCCTGGAAGTGGGTTTCTTCCTCGGTTTGCTTGCATGGGTGATCCTGTACTTCCAGCTCGGCACAGCCGCCAAGGACGCCTTCCCGGCCGCATGGGATAAATTCATGGGCGCCGGCAGTTACGCGGCGCGCATAGACCTTGCCAAGGCGAACGGCATGGTGATCAATCCCAACGTCGCCATCATGAGTCTGGCTGGGCTAATCATGGGATTCTGGATCTTCTACGGTTACTACATCCCGACTTTCTTTGCAGGCGAGGTGAAGCAGGCTGAGAATACTCTGATCGCCGGTTCGTGGGCATCCCTGCTTTCCACGTGGGCAATCTTCGTCGTGGCGGCTATTCTGCTCCAGAGGCTGGTGCCGCTCGAATGGATTGCGGCGGAGTCCTATCTCAGCAATGCCGGGATCGCCGATGCCAACCCGATGCCGTGGATCACCTTCTACGCGGCCATCCTGAAGCCTCAGGTCATCCTGTTGTGGATCGTGGCAATTGCCTGGGTATACACCCTCATCAATCTGGCGCAGACCTACTTCTTCTACTGCAGCCGAATCATCTTCGCCTGGTCGTTCGACCGCCTGATTCCCGAAAAGGTCTGCTACATTCACCCGACCCTCAACAGCCCGATCATCGCCATCGCCATCATTACACTGATCGCGGAGATCGGCGTGCTGGATGCCTCCGGCTGGCTATGGCCCGGAAGCGTGATGGGCGCGCAGTTGAACTTCGTGTTCTTCGCGGTCTGTACCCAATTGGTACCGGTTCTGGCAATAACCATCTTCCCCTTCACCAAGCCTGACCTCTTCGAGAATGCCAGCGCGTTCGTGAAGAGAAAGTTCGGTAAAGTTCCCGTGGTTACCATCGTCGGCGCGATCACCTTAGCCTACCTGCTGTGGATGATCATCGCCTCCTTCCTGTTCCCGGCAGTCGGTGGCCGAATCGGCACTGGCACACTTGGAACCCTTGCGGGTTTCATCATCAGCGGCCTGATCGTGTTCTACGCGGCCCGCGCCTATCGCATGAACAAGGAAGGCATTGACATCAACTGGACCTTCCAGTCTGTACCGCCTATCTAATTCATCCGATTTTGAACGACCGCCAGTGGTTCGGCGAATGCCCGCCGAACCACTGGAAACTTTTTTGTCCTCTGGAGTTCCCAATGAAAATGATGCGGATTTTGTATGGTTCTGACTTTCACGGTTCGGAAGCCGCCTTTCGCAAATTCATCAGTTCGGGATTGCAATACAAGGCAAATGTGATGATCGTCGGGGGAGATGTTACAGGGAAGGCAATGATCCCCGTTATTCACCAGGGAGGGGGAAAATATCTTGCCCATTTTTTCGGAAGCGACCAGACCACCTCGTCTCCGGAGGAACTGGAGAAGTTAAAAAGATCCATCAGCAACGTCGGGTTCTATCCGATCGTTTTAGAGAAGGACGAAGCGCAGGAATTGGAATCGGATCCGGTGAAAATGTCCGCCCGGTTCGAAAGGGAGATGTGCCAGCGCGTCCGCGAATGGCTGGCGCTCGCGGAGGAAAAGCTTGTTCCACAGAACATCGAATTGTATTTCATGGCTGGCAATGATGATCTCGCCTCGATTGACGAAACCATCGCCGAGTTCAAGCACGTCCGCAACCCAGATATGAAGCATTTCGAACTCGAAGGCGGCTACGAACTTGTGGGAAACTCAAATGCCAACATGACGCCCTGGGCATGCGCCCGCGACATCGAAGAGGAAGAATTGACACAGAAACTGGACATCCTCGCCGGGATGATCCAAAACCCCGAGCGGACCATTGCAGTCCTGCACGTGCCTCCCCTCGGTTCGGGGCTGGACTCCTGTCCCGAGCTCGATAAGGAATTAAGAATCATCACCGAGGGGGGACAGGTCGTGATGAAGTCTGCGGGTTCGTCCGCCGTCAAGGCTTTCATCGAGAAGGTGCAGCCGATGCTGACCCTGCACGGACACATCCACGAGTCGCCGGGGCACGCGCGCAGCGGACGCACGCTTTCCATCAATGCGGGCAGTGAATATGCAGAGGGGATTATGAAAGCCGCAATCGTCAACCTTGAAAGTGGCAGAGTGAAAGGTCATCTGTTAATCTCGGCCTAGCGAGGACTTCATGGGTAAATACGGCGAAATACTGGGAGACTTTTTCGCAGAGAGGACGCGCATCCTGAACGCCCTGGCTCAGGAGGAAAACAAACACGTCGTCATGCGTCTGGTCGGCGCGCTGGCGTTTCGGACGCATTGTCCGCAATTCGGTTATTTGCAGGATAAATTGGGGCGCGTGTTCACCGACTTCGATTTTGCCTCCTATCCAAAATTCGTCAAGGATATTCGCCGCATCCTCACCGAACTCGGCTACGAGGAGGATAAACAGGTCACACAACTTTTCGGCGATCGGCGAATGTTATTCCACGATCCCGTCTTTGGCCGCCACACGGACGTGTTTTTTAATTCCCTCGATTTTTGCCATCGGGTCAATTTCGCCGGCAGGCTGGAAGTGGAGGAATTGACACTGCCTCTGGCCGAATTACTGCTGGAGAAAATGCAGATCGTCCAGATCAACGAAAAGGATTTGATTGACAGCATCATGCTGCTGCGCGAACATCCGGTGGGCGATACGGACAAAGAGACCGTCAATGCAACTGTCATCGCCCGCACGCTGGGAAACGACTGGGGCTACTGGAGAACGGTCACTGCCAACCTAAAAACGCTGGAAGAGGCGCTCGATCACTACGGGAGCCTGTCGGAAGAGGATCGCAGGATCGTGCGCGAACGGATCAAACAACTGGAGGCGCGAATCGAAACCGAACCGAAAACTCTGCGATGGAAGACTCGCGCCAAGATCGGGGAAAAAGTCAAATGGTACAAGGATGTGGAGGAATTACACCGCTAAAAAACGTTCGGAAGACGGTTGACGGAAGCCATTTACGGGCTGTCCAAAACCTTCGAGACGCTCCAAGATCAACAAAAGGCAAACACAATGAAATCCGCTGAAGAATTCATCGTACCCTGGGTAAAAGCCGCAGAACCCTACAGCGACAGGCACATGGACGTCGCATGGGAAAACCCGCAGATCATCCGCATGATGTCCAACGAGAATCTGCTCGCTCCCTCCGAACGTGTGATGCAGGCCATCATGGACGCCGCGAAATTTGGAAACCTATATCCGGGATCGGGCCCGGAATTGCGGCGAAAGGTCGGCGAGAAGGCTGGTTTGACCGCCGACCACGTCGTGCTGGGCGGGGGTTCGACGGATGTAATCAATTTCGTCTCGCACACGTTCATCGGGCCGGGGGATGAAGCGATCATCCCAGTGCCTACCTTCCCGATGTACGAAGCGCGCGTCAAAGTGGCGGGCGGCGTACCTGTGTCCATCCCAATGAAGCCGAATTTTTACTGGGACATGGACGCGATCCTCAAAGCGGTCACGCCGAAAACGAAACTGATCTTCATCTGCTCTCCCAATAACCCGACCGGCAATCAAATCGAAGAAAAAGACCTGCTGCGCATTTTGGAAGTGGGTATTCCCACCTTTTTCGATGAAGCCTATTACGAATTGGAAAATAACGCGGTCAGCCGCGCTGCGCTCATTCAAAAATATCCCCACATGATGGTCAACCGCACGTTCTCCAAGGCGTTTGGCCTGGCAGGACTGCGCGTGGGCTACATTCTTTGCGACCCAAAACTCGCGGGCTATTTCAACCGCGTGCGTTTTCCCTGGAACGTCAGCCTGATCGCCATCGCGGCGGCGTTGGCCGGGCTGGAAGATACGGAAGACCAGGAGCGGAAGCGGCAAAATGTAATTCAGGGGCGCGAGTTCATCTTCGAGGAGATCAACAAAATTCCAGGGATGCGCGCCTACCCCTCCGAGGGAAATTTTGTTTTGATTGACGCCAGTGTCCTGAATAAAGACTCGCTGGAGATTCGCGATGCAATGGCCGCCAGAGGTATCTACATCCGCCCGATGAGCGGACACAATATGGCGCGCGGCTTTATTCGAGTCACCATTGCCGCACCCGAGCAAAACCGTCGCTTCATAGAGACTTTCAAAGAATATGCCGCGGAAGTGATGGGGATCAATTTCTGAGCGACACGGAGAAACCCGATGACAGAGAAAAAATACATCCTCGCCCACGATACCGGCACAGGGGGAAATAAGGCCGTGCTTTGCGATCTGAAAGGGAAAGTATTGCGTTCGGCTTATCAATCCTATGGCATATCGTATCCTCAACCGGAATGGGTCGAGCAGGACCCGAACGAACTGTGGCAGGTTGTGGCTGCCACATCGCGCAAAGTGATTCAGGAATCGGGCATTGACCCGGCCGAGATTCTCGGCGTGGGCGTTTCCGCGCAAATGTGGAACACCCTGCCTGTGGACGAGAGGGGGCGCCCGTTAATGCCGATGCTTTCGTGGCTGGATCTGCGCAGCATCGAACAAGCCGACCGCGTCACATCGGACGATATGCCTGCCTTCCTTTTCAAACATACCGGCAACATCCCGACGGCGAAGGACAGCATTCCGAAGATACTCTGGATCAAAGAAGAGCGCCCGGACGTTTGGGACCGCACCGCCTACCTGCTGGATTGCAAGGAATACATTCTCTTCAAACTGACCGGCAAGATCGCGATTGATTGGGTGGGCGCGTCGGTGTATTTTCTTTTCAATCCGTACACCAAAAAATGGTCGGCGGAAGTCTGCAACAGACTCGGCATTCCGCTCGAAAAACTCCCGCCGGCCTATCCGTGCACGGAAATCATCGGCGAGGTCACGGAAGAGGCGGCAAAAGCGACGGGACTCAAACCCGGCACGCCTGTCGTCATCTGCGCCGGGGACGTGGCGGTCGCGCAATCCGGCGCGGGCGCGAACCAGGAGGGTAAAGTACACTTGTGCATCGGCACCGCAACATGGATTGGCGTATCCACTTCCACTTTCCGCAATGACCCGGTCAAACCGTTTTGGGGACTGAGTCATATTGACCCGCAAAAATACATCATTGCGGGAGAGATGGAAACCGGCGGCGGCGCGCTGATGTGGTTCCGCGACGCGCTTGGGCAGGAAGAAAAGAGGCTGGCGGCGGAAACCGGAAAATCGAGTTACGAACTGATCAGCGCCGCGGCCGAGACCGTCCCTCCCGGCTCGGATAAACTCATCTTCCTGCCCTGGCTTTCGGGCGAGCGCGCGCCCGTTCTGGATCATTACGCGCGCGGCGGGTACGTGGGCTTGAACATGAGCCATAACAAGGCTCACATGGCGCGCGCGCTGATGGAGGGAGTAGCCTATCATCTGCGCTGGATCGGCGAGGAGATGGAACGAATCGGGTTCAAAGTGGACGGCTTCAACGGCATCGGCGGCGGATGCAACAGCGCAGTCTGGGTGCAGATCATCAGCGATGTGACCGGCAAACCTCTTCGCATCGTTCAGAACCACCTCGAGGCTGGCGCGGCAGGCGCGGCATTGACCGTCGCTGTGGGACTGGGGGTATATCCCAATATGGACGCGGTTGACGAATTAATCGGAATCAGCCGCGAGGTCCAGCCGGATGCGGCTCGCTGGAAACGGTACGATGCGCTTTATCGGGAGTATCGCGGTCTGTATGAGGCGCTGTCGCCCGTCTATCGGAGGCTGTATCAAATCGAATGAAAATATTTATCAATCAACGGAAGGTCAAGGCACGCGCTCAGTTATCCAACCTCGCCAGCGTGGGCGGATTGATTCTGTTGTTATCCAGCGTGGTCATTCCGTTGTTCCTGCCATCGTGGGCCAACGCCGCCTACGTAATGATGATCGCGGGGCTGGGCATTGCCATGATCGGGATTTATTTTGCCAATCGTTGGGTGCGAAAACCGCGCCCCGAGGAAAGTCTGGCAAAGGCGCTCAAACCGCTGGATGACCAATACCGCCTTTATCACTATCCGTCCCTGCCGTGCGATCACCTGCTGTTGACCCCAACTGGCGTGGTGATTCTGGAAGTCGTCAATCTCGCCGGGGGGTTCTCTTATCGAAACGGCAAATGGAGGGAGGCGATGACGATCGGCCGCGCACTGAGATACATCGTCGAGGAGCGCGTGGGGAATCCGATCTACTCTGCAGGCCGTATGGAGGAGGATCTTCGGGAATTGTTCGCGAAGGAATTCGGCGGAGACCTTTCCATCCCCATTCGATCCATCGTCGTCTTTTCGCATCCACTCGTTCAACTCGACATCGAAAACGCGCCCATCCCGATTTGCAAAGCCGATAAATTGAGGAAGCAAATCTCAAGCAAAGCGCCCAGGCTCGCGCCGGCAGCCTGCGAGAAGTTAAGTTCGTTTTTGGAGGGGAAGACGGTTTGAGTTTTCGTACATGCTGCGAGGAGAGGGCGTGAAGTATTAGGGAAATTTTTGGGCTTATAATTCAGGTCATGGACAAGATCAAAGTATCCATTCCACCCCAAAAACTGGCTGAGTTGTGCAAACGGTATCACATCCGCAAATTAGCCTACTTCAGGTCGGTTTGGCGAGACGACTTCAACCCCAAAAGCGACGTGGATATTCTGGTCGAATTCGAAGAAGGCCACACGCCAGGACTTGCGTTCATTGATATTCAGGACGAACTTTCCAGCCTGCTTGGCGGGCGGGAAGTGGATTTGGTCACGCCGAAATTCCTAAATCATCGAATCAAGGATCGCGTGCTCAAAGAAGCAAGGGTGGCGTATGCCGCTTGAAGAAGACTTGATCTACACCGGCCACATGCTGGATATGACGCGCGGGGAATTGATGCCCTCAAATCAAAAAGCCGCAAAGACTATGACGCCGATGACATTCTTCGCCTAGGCTTGACCCACTTTGTGCAAGTGATTGGCGAGGCGGCGCGCAGGGACTCGCAATCACATTCACGGTTCAAAACGGCGAGGTCACCTCGATTGGGATTCGGGCCGAAATGCAAGGATCGGGCTGCAGCGTCACGATGGAAACAACAGGCGTCTTCACAACCCCCTACCCCATCGAGAACGGCACATTCACGGTCGCCAGCGGCGGCGGTGGGACAACGCATACCTTCACAGGCACATTCGACACGCCGGTCACTGCTTCGGGCACACTGGAATACATTGTGACAGGCGGATGTGATGGAACCATCAAGGTGGATTGGACAGCCGCAAAATCCGCACAGTAACAGCAACCAAAGGAAAAGCCGCTCCTTGGTCTCCGCATCCGAAGAATGGGCTTTGACCCCCACCCTTCCTTCCCCAAATCCGACAAGGAAAACTTTTTATGACAACCGCATATTTATTGTCGGATTTGGGGGAGGTGCCGCGAAGCGGCGGAGGGGGGCCTTCGCGGTACACTTGAGTCATGACCGATTTCGCGATTGAAACCAATCAACTCACCAAGCGCTTCGGCGATGTGCTCGCCGTCGATGCCATTGACCTGCGCGTGGGTGCGGGCGAGATCTACGGATTCCTCGGTCTCAACGGCGCGGGCAAGACCACCACCATCCGCGCGCTGTTGGGCATGATCCGCCCCAGCGAGGGAAACGTCAAAGTGCTGGGACAGGTGCTCGGTCCGGGTGGACGCGGGCCGTGGGCGCGGGTCGGTCACCTCGTCGAGCGTCCGTCGGCCTATCCTGAACTATCTGTGCGGGAAAATCTGGACGTGGCGCGCCGCCTGCACGGGATCCAGAATCCCAACGTTGTGGATGACACCATCGAACGACTCGCCCTCGCTTCCTACGCGGACCGAAAATCTGGCACGCTTTCGACAGGCAATCTCCAGCGCCTTGGGCTGGCGCGCGCGCTGCTCCACAGCCCGGAGTTGCTCCTGCTCGACGAACCCGCCAACGGACTCGACCCCGCGGGCGTGATCGAAATCCGCGAACTGCTCGAGTCGCTGGCGCGCGAAATGGGAGTCACCATCTTCATGTCGAGTCACATCTTGACGGAAGTGGACAGGCTCGCCACGCGCATCGGGATCATCCACAAGGGACGATTGATCGAGGAACTGGACACCGATAAACTGGAAAGATTGCGCGCCAAACGACTCGAGATAAAGACGCGCAACCTGGAAGGCGCGCGAATCAGCCTGCAAAGCGCGGGATACAAACCCGTGATCGAAGATGAAACGATTCTGCTCGAAGAAGATCACGCCATCGAACATCCCGACAGCATCGCGCAGATTCTGGTCAACGCGGGCGCGCCGCCCACGCATCTCGCGATGCAGCAACAGGATTTGGAAGAACACTTTATGCGATTGACGGGAACAACGGTGGTCGAGTAGCCCGTGCATTTCGGGCGTATCGAGACCACCATAAGCAGAAAAGTTTCTGTAAACTGGTGGTCTCGGTACGGCGGCAACAATAGTATTGGATGAGAACTGCAACAAAACCCGCCACCTACTCGACCACCAAACTGCTTTTGAAAAACTGGAATATTTATGGACTCCTTCTCCTCCGCCCTGTATGCCGAAACCCTGAAAATGCGACGCTCAAGAGTGCCGCTGGTCTCAGCCATTGGATTTTCAATGGCGCCCTTGGCTGGCGGACTCTTCATGGTCATCTTGAAAGATCCCGAGGCGGCGCGCGCGATGGGGTTGATCAGCGCCAAAGCCCAACTCCTGGTCGGCGTGGCGGACTGGCCTGCGTTCTTCGGCTTCCTGGCGCAAGCCGTGGCCGCTGGCGGCATGGTCTTGTTTTCCATCATCACCATCTGGGTCTTTGGGCGCGAATTCTCCGACCACACCGTCAAGGAATTGCTGGCCCTGCCTACCTCGCGCGAGGCAATTGTTGCCGCCAAGTTCACAGTAGTCGTCATATGGTCGCTCGCAGTGACTTTGCTCATCTTCGGAATCGGACTCGTGGTTGGGAATCTGCTCGCCCTCCCGAACTGGTCAGCGGAACTGCTGCGCACCTCATTCACCAACATTCTGGGCACGGCCGCGCTCACTATTCCATTGATGTCGTTTGTCGCGCTGCTGGCCAGCAGCGGACGCGGCTACCTGCCCCCGTTCGGCTGGACAATTTTTACACTCTTCATGGCGAACCTTTCGGCAATCCTGGGCTGGGGCGACTGGTTTCCGTGGGCGATTCCGGCGTTGTTCGGCGGCGTGGCGGGGCCGCGCGCAGAGCAGATTGGCCCGCACAGTTACGTGGTCCTGATCCTTGTGAGTCTGATTGGCCTCGCTGCGACGTTTTGGTGGTGGCGTAACGCAGACCAGACACGGTGACCCGCGAGTGCGTCGCACCTCACCCAGAGGCGAATCCGTTCAATTGGTTTTACCCACTCGACCAGATCACCCCATTTAGAACGGTGCAACGCACTCCACCATTCTCTATTCTCTCATCCCCTCATGTCCCCTCTCCTCGAAGTCGCCGCGCTCTTCCTCAAACTCGGATTCACCGCCTTTGGCGGCCCCGCCGCGCACGTTTCCATTATGCACAACGAAGTCGTCGTCCGCCGCAAGTGGCTGACCGACGAACAATTCCTCGACCTGCTCGGCGCGACCAACCTGATCCCCGGACCTAACTCCACCGAGATGGCAATCCACGTTGGCTACCTGCGCGCAGGCTGGCCCGGTCTCATCGCAGGGGGACTCGGCTTCGTCCTGCCTGCCACACTGATTGTCCTCGCGTTGTCCTGGTTGTACATCCGCTTCGGGTCACTGCCGCAAGCCGAATGGCTGTTGTATGGCATCCAACCCGTCGTCATCGCCATCATCGCGCAGGCATTATGGACTCTCGGAAACAAGGCTCTCAAGAATCGGTTTCTGGCCTTTGTCGGCGCGGCAGTCCTCGCGCTGTATTTCCTCGAGCTCAATGAAATCGCGTTACTCTTCGCGGGCGGACTGGTTGTGATGTTGATCGCGAATTGGCAAAGACTCAAAAAGCCCCCCTCCGCGCTTTTATTTCCATTCAGCATAATCGGGCTGGCGCAGGCCGCGATTCCGTTTAGCCTCCCAATTCTATTTCTAACTTTTTTGAAAATCGGTTCGGTGCTCTACGGCGGCGGCTACGTCCTGCTCGCCTTTCTGCGCGCGGATTTTGTCACACGCCTGCACTGGCTCACCGACCAGCAATTGCTCGATGCCATCGCCATCGGGCAGATTACGCCAGGTCCGCTCTTCACCGCCGCCACCTTCATCGGCTACCTGCTTGGCGGGACATCGGGCGCGCTCCTCGCCACGCTTGGCATCTTTCTTCCATCCTTCGTTTTTGTCGTAATATCAAATCCCCTGATTCCGAAGATACGCAATTCGGTCTGGGCCAGCAGTCTGCTCGACGGGGTCAACGCTTCTTCTCTTGGACTGATGGCCGCAGTGACCGTTCAACTGGCATCCTCCTCGCTGACGGATTTCTACGCGGCGGTCATTGCGATCATTTCGTTGGCTTTGCTTCTGCGTTACAAAGTCAATCCCACCTGGCTGATCGCGGGCGGCGCGCTGGCGGGATTCCTGTTTTCAGCCATTCGTTGATAAAATTGGCAAATGTCTCTGTCCCCCATCTACGTAAAAACCATTCGTATTCCAGATGACGCCATTGACGAAAACGGTCACGTCAACAACGTGGTCTATGTCCAATGGATGCAGGATATCGCAGTGGAACATTACTCGTCTATCGGCGGGATCGAAGCGCAGGGACCCGACGCAACTTGGGTCGTGCGCGAGCATAAGGTCGAGTACCTGCTTCCCGGATTCGCAGGCGAAGAGATCGAGATCAAGACGTGGGTGGAGAATATCCGCCGCGTGCGTTCGCTCCGCAAATATGAGTTCGTCCGCAAATCAGATGGTCAGGTTTTAGTCAAAGGCGAAACAGACTGGGTTTTCGTGGATGTAAAAAACGGACGGCCAGTGGCAATTCCCGAAGAAGTGATGAACATATTTAAAGCAGACCCTAAAGGTCTTTGAGACCTTTAGGGTCTAATAGTTTTTCGTACACCTTCCCCAATTTCTTCTGGGCCTCGTGCCAGGTGAACTTCGTCAACGCGCGCGCAGAGGCTGATTCCGCCAAGCGTTTCGACAACTCAAAATCATTTAACAGCGCCAAAACCTGCCGCGCCAGGTCGTCGGGATCGTTTGGCGAGAAGAGCAACGCGTCCACGTCCTCGCGCGCCAGTTCGCGCACGATGGGCAAATTCGACGCCAGCAGAGGCCGCCCCGCCGCCATATACTCCAGCACCTTGATGGGGCACGCGCCCTGCGTCACATTGCGATCATTCAAGCCCAGTGGTGCGATACATATGTCGGATTCGGCGATCAACGCGGGGACTTCATGATGCGGCACCGCAGGCTGGACCATAACACTTCCCTCCACCCCGAGCCTGCGGATCTGTTTCGATAGAAATTTTCTTTGCCTCGAGCGCCCGCGCCCGACGATGCGAAGTTGAACCTGGCGCCCTTCGAGAATCTTTGGCAGCGCCTTGATGACCACTTCGAGTCCCTGCCAATCGGCGAGGGTGCCGATGTACAGCAGGGTCGGGACGCGGCCATCACGCGTCGGGAGCGGAGACGGAGAAAAGTCCGAGGAGCTGACTCCGTTCGGGATGACGGTCACCCGCGCTCGGTCGACGCCGAGACTCGCAATGTAATCCTTCGTCACATGCGAGGGGCAGATGATCGCGTCGCTCAAGTGCAGGGTTGCAATCTCCTGCTCCTTTATTTTTGCGAGCAAATCTGAAGCGAGTCCGGGATAGTGGTACTTGAGTTCAATGGATGGCAGGCCGTTCACCTCGAATAGGGTTTTAAAGCCAAAGCGTTTCTTGTTCTGTGCAATGAAGAGGCCGTCCCAAACATTTCGATAATGGGCCACATCGTAGTCATGATGTATCGCCAGGTGGCTGGATACCGCCTGACCAAAGTGCGCCGCGCGCGCCAGAAAATTCTGCGTGAGGTCCTGGGGGATGCGCGTGACGTGCGCTCCTTCGATCACATCCTCGACAGGCAAAATACCGTCACTGGGAGTGATGAGATGGACTTCGTAATTCCTATTGACGAGACCGCGCAAATTGTGGAGAATATGCGTCGAGGCCCCCTTGGGGCTTGGTACAATATCGAAGGCTGTGTAGAGAACACGTGTCATTTGCCGAATTATACAAGGACATTGGGTTTTGCAAGGCTTTGGAGGCCGCATGGGTTCAAGTGAACTTATCATTATTCTTGTCTCCCTGGCATGCTGTTTCTTCACGCTTGCCGTGATCGGGGTCATCTTTTATCTCATGGCGCGCGGCAACCGAAAACAGGCGTCTGGAACCCGTCCGACTAATGCGATATCCGCGCCGAAAGCGCCAAGGCAGGCCGGCGCGGCGAATCAGCCAGCGACTCCCGCCTCGAAAGCCGCGCCGACCCCGGGTCCCGCGCGAGGCGGAACGACCGCCAAACCGCGGACATCGGTGGGAATGTCCAATATTCAGGGCATGGCCGGTCAGCACACGCCGGTCTATTTGACGATTGCCCACAAACCGCTGGCGATCCTCGAAAGCATGGACAATCTGGACGCGCAGGCAAAGAAAGTCAACGCGGCGCGGACAAAATGGAGCAAAGCCCCGCGCCTGTTCTTCTTCGGCGGGTTGTTTCTGATCGCCGTCGACGGCCTGCTGTATCTGTTCGGTTATCCCTCCTGCATATTCAGCATCGGCGCGGCCGGCATCTGGATCGCGGCCATCTTTCTGTCGGTCGCTTTACGCCGGCAACAAGTGCACGCTTTCCCGCCGCGCTATGGCGGGTTTCGCGAGATCATCCACACCCTGCGCGATGATCTTCGGCCCAACAGCACCTTCCTCGGCCATCTCGATTTGACCGGCGCGAAACAGCCCTCCAAAGTAGCGCGTGAAGCCAGCGACACACAGAATCGCACGACACAATACTTCCGCGACGAGTGGTTGAACCTGAAAGCGAAACTGTACGACGGCAACATCCTGCGCGTTTCGGGGATCCAACGCGTGAAGGAACGCAAATCCTACTGGAAGCGAAGCCGCATCAGCGGCAAGATGAAGTTGAAACCCGCCAAATTCAAAGGCAGCTACCAGGAATTGAAAGTTCGTATCGTGGTCAACCCGCAAGTGTACAAAATCGTCCACAACAAAGAGGCCGCGCCCGGCAAGACGGTCGGCCAATACACCATCTCCGCGCTGGATACCGAGGGCGGGATGATCACCCTGACCGCCGCCTCGGGCAGTGACGAAGTCACCGCGGTCAGCGTGCTGAACGTGCTGCGCTCGGCCTACTCCCTCCTCCAAAGAAAGGCTGCTTAACATGAATCGCTCCACGGTTACTATTATCCTTGCCGTCGTACTGGTCCTGCTGGTGATGTGCGTGGCCGCGTTCTTCGCCTGGAGCGGGAGCCTCGCCGCCGATAAATACAGTTACACCACATCCTGGTCCGACTCCTTCAGCGGCGCGGAAAGCATGAAGATCATTGACCTGACCGGCGACGGTGTGGACGACCTGTTCATCCAGAGCGATTCGCGGGCAACGATCTACGACGGTTCAGGCAACATCCAGCAGAGTTTCGATCTCTCGCTTGCCACCTCCACGATGGGCGACGTCAACGGCGACGGGCGCGAGGACCTGGTGTTCTTCGAGATCGGTATAACCAACCTGACCATCGTCTATCAAGGCCAGGCCGCTTCGTTCGACGTAAGCGGGGTAGGCACGCCGGCGCGGGCCGCGGTGATACGATTCGACGGCGGCACACAGATCGTCCTCGGCGATTCGAGCGGGACCGTGGCCGGGGTCGGCCCCGAGGGGCAGGTGCTTTGGTCCGCGCGGCTCGGCTCGGGCGAAATCCGCGGCATGGACGACGCGCGCATCAACGGGAAAGTTTACGTCGCGGTCGCCAACATTGACGGCTCGCTGGCGGTCTTCGACGCGCAGGGGAACGCGGTGTGGACGGCATCCACCGCTCAATTGCGGCGGATGCGCGCTTACGACTTGAACGGCGACGGCACCAGCGAAATCCTGACCGGCGGCGAGTATGGCGAGTTCGTCATCTGGAACGCAGCCGATGGAACGAAAACGTTCTCGAAGGGGCTGGGTCAGCCCGTGTCCGAAATCCGCACGGTGGAAATCAACGGCGATCCGTCTTCGATTGAAATGATCGTGGGGGGGAAGGAAGGCGGCGTTTGGGCTTTCGATGCAAGCGGCCGCCAGTTATGGACCGGCAATATGTCCGAGAAGGTGACCGAGATCGCAGGCCTCGACCTGACCGACGACGGCGTGGACGAAGTGGTCATCGGCGATGAGAATGGAAAAGTTGCGGTCTTCAACCGCGGCGGCGCCAGCGCCACCCTGCACACCTATTCCAGCGAGATCGCCCGTATAGATGTGGGTCGGCTGAACGGCGAGAGGCAGGTGGCCATCGCCACCTTGAGCGGACTCGAAGTGAACAAAGTGGAATTCAGTTCCATCCCGGGCTTCCGCTTCACGCCCCTGCTCGTGGGACTCTTCGTCTCTATTGCCATCATCGTTGTTGCATGGATCATCGCCACCCTGCCGCCCAAGCCGCAGATGAAACTATCCATTCAGGATAAGAGCCGCGAGGGTCTCGAAGCCGAACGGCGCATGTTGAAGGAGTCGATTGCGGACGTGGAGCGCCTGCGCAAATCGGGCGAGGTGACCGGCGACGCCTACCTGGCGCGGCTCAAGCAGTTGCGCGGCGACCTGGCCGAAAACGAAGCCGCCTTCAAAGCGGCGGGATTCCCCATCAAGGTCGAAACCTTCCAATGCCCGAACTGCGGCGGCACGCTCGAACTCGGCATGGATAAATGTGAGTATTGCGGGCAGGTGATTCTGTCATAACGCGCGTGCGGCAATCTGGCCGCGCAAGCGAAAACGCGCTCCTCGTTGAAAGGAGCGCGTTTCGATTCTGGCGGCTTCCCGGGTGTATTCCCAAAACCGTTATTGAACAGTGAATGCGACAGTTTGCGACAGCGTTCCGTTCAGATAAAGTTCGACCTTGTACGAGCCGGTAGGCCAGAGGGAATCGTTGAACAGCTGGAAATAGACCGTGCCTGTGAATCCCTCCTCGTCGTTGCTCAACGATTGCTCGTAGAAGACCTCGTTGGGGGCCATGCCTGCCACAGAAACCGCGGCCCATTTCGCATCCACGACCGTCCCGACAGGGGCGTTGCTCAGGTCGGCAACCACATAGAACACATCGGAAGGCGAGAACGACGTGGTGACATTCCTGCCCTCGCTGTCGAAGGCCATGCGAGCATTTTCCAAAGTCAAACTGCCCCCAAGACTACACGCCAGAGTGGAAGCGACCAGCGCCAGCACTGCCAGCAAAATCGAAATTTTGGATTTCATTGCATACTCCTCATTAAACTGGGATTTGTCCTTGCAGGCACAGCAAACATTTTTTGAATCGCGTCACCTCCTTAAGCGGGCACATCGGCCACTTCGAGGTAAATGCGTTTGTTGATGGCGCCCTTGCTCTTGTAATCCGTCACACGGACTGCGCCCACCTCGCGCGTGCTTTGCACGTGGGTGCCGCCGTCGGCCTGCAGGTCGAGACCGACGATCTCCACCGTGCGGACCTGCAAGATTCCCTCGGGCAGGAGATTGATCTTCGTACGAATCAGGTCGGGGATCTGGAACGCCTCCTCGCGCGGCAGGATCTTCACCCGAATCTCGCGCGCCGCGGCAATCTCCTTGTTGACGGCAGCCTCGATCTCGCGTACCAGTTCGGCACGCATCGTCTCGAATTCGAAGTCCATACGGCCTTTGAGAGGTTCCATGTCGCCGCCGGTCACGAGCGCGCCGTAATCGCGGAACACGACTCCGCACAGCACGTGGAGCGCGGTATGGGTGCGCATCAACTGATAACGCCGCGCCCAGTCCAGGATTCCGCGCGCCGCGGCGCCGGCTTCGGGCAGGGGCGCAGTCCCGCCGAGAAAATGCAGCACGTCATCGCCCTGTTTTTTGACTTTATTCACCGGGTAATCCATGTCGCCCATGTGGAGCATCCCGAAGTCGCATGGCTGCCCGCCCCCGCCGGGATAAAATGCGGTCCGGTCGAGTACGACGGCGCGCTCTTCGGCAAGCACATTCGTAACGGCCGCATCGAATTCTTTTTGATAACTGTCCGTTTGATAAAGGAGGTGGGTCACTGAAACTCCATACGGGGAAGTTTTCTGTCCAAGTGTAACCGAAAAATTAACGTTTGATTAGAGTTTAAACAGCCGCTTGACTTTGCCCCTTGAATTTTGTATAGTATTCTTCGGTGATATAGATTGGCACTGCCGCCGCGTGGCTGCCGTGCCTTTTGTTTCGTCATTTTTGCGGCGCAAGGAGAATTCATGATACGAGTCAGCGAACTGACCAAAGACTACGGCTCGCGGCGGGCGCTCAACAATATCTCTTTCGAGGCCAACCAGGGTGAAATCGTCGGCTTTCTCGGCCCGAACGGCGCGGGCAAGACTACCACGATGCGCATCCTGAGCGGGTACATGCCTCCCTCTTACGGCACGGCGATCGTGGCCGGGTACGATATTATCTCCGACTCCCTCGAAGTACGCAGGCGAGTAGGCTACATGCCCGAAACCGTACCTCTCTACAATGATATGACGGTCTTCGATTATCTCAAGTTCATGGCGGATCTGCGCCACATCCCCGACGTGGAAGACCGCGTGGACGATGCCATTGAGCAGGTGGGCCTGACCGAACGCACCAGCGGTTACATCGGCAATTTATCGAAAGGCATGCGCCAGCGCGTCGGCCTGGCGCAGGCGCTTCTGCACCGGCCCGAAGTCCTGATCCTGGACGAGCCGACCATCGGCCTGGACCCCGGCCAGGTGGTGGACATCCGCAACCTCATCAAGGAGATCGGCAAAGAGCGGACGGTCCTGTTCTCGACCCATATCCTCTCCGAGGCCCAGGCCATCTGCGACCGGGTCCTCATCATCAACAAGGGTGTGATCGTGGCCGAAGACACGCCCGAAAACCTGCAAGCGCGTCTGGTCGGCACGGAGCGTGTGTCCCTGCGCGTGCGCGGCGAGGCTGACGGCCTGGCCGAGAAGATCGCCAAACTGAAGGGCGTGCAATCCGTCGAGACAAGGGCGGACGGCGCGGTGGAATTCCAGTTCGCGCCGGGCGAGGATGTCCGCCCGCAGGTGGCGCGCACGGTCATTGCGGCGGGCTACGATCTGCTGGAAATGCGTCCGATTGGAATGAGCCTCGAGGAAATCTTCCTCGAGTTGACGCGCGAAGACGCCAGGAAGAAGCGCTCGTGAGGTAACCATGCGAAATATTTGGACCATCGCAAAACGCGAATACGATCACTACTTCATTAGCCCCATTGCCTACATGGTGGCCTTTGCCATCCTGTTCGTGCTGGGGATTATTTTCGCCCTCGTCATCTATAGTTCGTCACAAAACGCATTCTACGGAGCCGTGCCCGACGTGACGCCCATCACCGGCTCGTTCGCCTTTCTGTTGGTATTCACCATCCCTGCCCTGACCATGCGCCTGCTGGCCGACGAAATGCGTATGGGCACCATGGAATTACTGCTCACCGCCCCGGTGCGCGACCACGAACTGGTCATCGGCAAGTGGCTGGGCGGCATGCTATACATGCTGACATTGATTGCCATCACCCTGGTCTATCCCATCATTCTGAACAATCTGGTTGATCCGGGAATTGACTGGGGGGTGGTGTTCACCGCCTACCTCGGCCTCATCCTGGTCTCGGCGGCCTTCCTCGCCCTCGGGGTCGGGATCTCCGCCGTTTTCACCAACCAAGTGGCGGCATTCTTCCTGACTCTTGCAACATCCTTCACGCTCTGGTGGATGATCGGCTTTTTAGGTGACATGATCCCGATAGGCAATGCGGTCTTCACCTATCTGAATATGCAGTCGCATTTTTACAACTCACTCAGCAACGGGACGATCAACCTGTCCGACCTGGTCTATTTCTTCAGCCTGATCGCCCTGGGACTGTTCACCGGCACGACCGCGGTTGAAATTCGGAGATGGCGCTAATGTCGAAGAAGCAGAAAATCAACTATGCCTTCATCGGTCTGATCGTGGCCGCCCTGGCCTGTGTGTCCACGGGAATGCTTGGACTGGTCAAGGGAATCATCGCACTGGAATTGTTCACGCCGCAGAGCCAGGACGGATTGAATCTGGCGTTGCAGATCAGCGCCGCCCTCATCGTACTTGGATTGGCATCCTATGCATGGGTCGCTCCGGACCGAGTCCGCCGCTTCCTGACCGGACGCCAGGCGCGTTACGGCAGTAACGCCTTCATCCTGATCCTGGCGTTTGTGGGCATCCTCGTGGCAGTCAACTTTCTTGCCTTCAACAATCCCCAATCATGGGATTTGACGAAGGACAAAGAAAACACGCTTGCACCGGAGACCATCGCGGC
This sequence comes from Anaerolineales bacterium, assembly GCA_034435275.1. Taxonomy (GTDB): domain Bacteria; phylum Chloroflexota; class Anaerolineae; order Anaerolineales; family Villigracilaceae; genus JBFMCC01. Next base: position 25,402 of record DAOTXP010000151.1, read on the forward strand.
CATTCAGAAATTGCCGGAAAAGATTCTGGCAAAAGCTTTCTTCTCGAGTCAGATGGGAGCAGCCAGCATTGACGAAACGCGCCAACTGCTGGAGAACTTCAAATCCAGCAGTAAAGGAAAGTTCGACTACGAATTCGTAGACCCGGTTGCCAACCCGCTGGCAGCGCGCGACGCCGGCGTCACTGGCGACGGGAAGATCGTGCTGGAGATGGGCGGACGCAGTGAAGTGGTCGCCTTTGCTTCGGAAGCCTCGATCTTGCAGGCGATTGACCGCCTGGTCAACCCGGAGGCTCGTACGGTCTATTTCCTTGTCGGGCACGGCGAGCGCGCCATTGACGGGAGCGGCGATTCCTCCTTCAGCCGCGCCCGCGCCACACTGGAAAACAAGAACTATACGATTAAGATCCTGAACCTAGCCGCGGAACGGGTCGTTCCCGAAGACGCCCGCGCGATCGTGATTGCTGGTCCCATCCAACCGGTGACGCCCGACGAAGTTGCCCTGCTCAATTCTTACTTGAACGCGGGGGGGGCCATCATCGTCATGGAAGACCCGGTGCCGTTCACCGAATTCGGCGATACCGAGGACCAGCTGGCTGGTTCCATCAACCGCCTGTGGGGCATTAATCTCCAAAACGATTTGATCATTGACCTGAACGGCAATCCCATCACCGTTGCTGTTGCCTATCAGTACGACGTATCACACCCCATCACGCAGGCGATGAACAATGTGGGCACGTATTTCCCCTTCGCCCGCAGTATCGAGATCACGGCCCAGCCGCAGGACGTGGACACATCTGCGTTGATCCTGACCACCGACAATTCCTGGGGCGAGACCAATTTTGAACCCCTGCGCGAAGGCGGTGACGGCCGTGTGGAGTTCAACGAGGAAGCCGATCATCCCGGACCGATGACGCTGGCTGCCGCTGCAGAAAACCTCACGACGGAGGCCCGCCTGGTCGTCTTTGGCAACTCGACCTTTGCCACCGACCAGTTCTTCGACTCCTACGGCAACGGCGATCTGTTCGTCAATGCCGTGGACTGGGCGGTGGGCGAGGACAACCCCATTGACATCACACCCACCGAGCCAACACTGCGCACGTTCAATCCGCCCGGCCAGCTCCAGTGGCTGTTCATCCTCCTCGGCTCGATCTTCATCCTGCCGGGGGCAGTGATCGCATCCGGCATCGCGGCGTGGATCGCGCGCCGGCGCCAGGGGTAACGCATGATCAAACGCAGTACCTGGATCACCCTGGCCATCTTTCTGGCAGTCATCGCATTTGCACTAATTCAAAAATACAACCCCGAGGAGCCGATCCCCGCAGAAACTCCGACCGAAGCGCCGGTGGTCGAGTATCTCTTCACGCCGGAAGATGGCATCCTGACCCGTCTCCGCATCGAGACGCGGGACGGGCAGGCCTTCGAGGCGGAGCGGAGCGGAAGCGGCTGGAGGGTGATCCGGCCCTTCGAGGGCGCAGCAGACGCGGCTCAGATGGAAGCGGCAGCCACGCAGGTTACCACCCTGCGTGTGGAATCCCACCTCGATCTCGACCTCGAGGTCGTTGGTCTGGCATCCCCTCAAACGATTCTGGTCCTCGGCTTCAGCAGTGGAAAGACTTACATCCTCGGCGTCGGCGACGCCACTCCCGTCGGCGATTCCTACTACGTGCGTAAGGACAGCGGAGACGTGCTCGTCATACTTCGCGACGGGTTCGACGCGTTGATGGCCCTGCTGACCTCCCCGCCCTACCTCGAAACGCCCACCCCAACCTCCCTGCCGCCCACAGAGACCCCGACACCCCAGCCGACCGCAACGAAACAGCCATGATTGGGTATTGTATTTCACCAGAAAAAAGTGTATTCTGGATTCAGCACAAAACCGGAAGTGTGTGAATGAATATGGAAAAAATTCTTATCGTTGACGAGGAAGAGGAATTTCCGGCGATCGCGCGGCTGATTGAACTTGGCCGCCAGAAATCGTACGTGACGCTGGACGATATTCTGCATTTCTTCCCCGAAGCCGAACAGGACGTGGAACAGCTCGAGGAGGCCTTCTCGGCTCTTTTGAGCGCGGGCATTCCCTTTGTGGAGGACGCCAGCGTCACCGAGCCCTCGGAAGATGAGCTGGTCGCCGTTGAAGAGGCCGAAGCCACCCCCGAGCCCGACCTTGCCCTGGACGATTACCTTGCCAACATTGATACCGACGACACCATCGGCCTGTACCTCAAAGAAGTCAGCCGCGTTCCACTGTTGACCGCCACCGAGGAGGTGGACCTGGCCCAGCGCATCGAGCGCGGACGCATGGCGCGCGAGGAACTTGCCAAGGGCAACGCCGCCCCCCGCCGCCGTACGGAACTGCGCAAATTGATCGAAGACGGCTGGGCCGCGCGCGAGCATCTCATCACGGCCAATTCGCGCCTGGTGATCTCGGTCGCAAAAAAGTACATGGGGCGCGGCGTGCCGTTCCTCGACCTGATCCAGGAAGGCAACATCGGCCTGATCCGCGCCACCAAGAAATTCGATTACCGCCGCGGCCACAAGTTCTCCACCTACGCCACGTGGTGGATTCGCCAAGCGGTCACGCGCGCCATCGCCGACCAGGGACGCACCATCCGCGTGCCTGTCCACATGGGCGACCAGATCAACAAACTGCTTCGCATCCAGCACCAGTTGACGCAGCGCCTCGGCCGTGAGCCCTCGGTGGAGGAACTGGCCGACGCGCTGGAGGTTCCGCCCAAGAAGGTCGAGAACATGATTCAGGTGGCGCGGCGTCCGCTCTCGCTCGAGACCCCCACGGACGACGAAGAGGATTCCGTTTTGGGAGATTTCATCGAAGACGACGAGGCACCTCCACCCGACGACACCGCCACCTACAACCTGCTGCGCGAGCACCTCGGCGAAGTGTTGAACGGACTGCCGCCGCGCGAAGTCCGCATCCTGCAGCTGCGCTACGGCCTGCTGGACGGACAGGCCTATACTCTCGAAGAAGTCGGCCGCAAAATGGGCGTGACGCGCGAGCGCGTCCGCCAGATCGAGGCGCAGGCGCTCAGTCGTCTGAGGCACCCGTCCATTCGGCGCAAACTGCGCGATTATTTGGGAGAGTAGACCTTTCACATAGTGACGACTCAAGTCGTCACTATGCTTTTAACGGGTAAAATCTAACCCGATGAGAAAGCAGTTGCTCGCGTTCCTGTTCCCGCGCATCCGCCACATTCTCTTTCTGGCCGTCTTTTTGGGGGTGCTGCTGCTGGGTCCGCGCATGTTGAGCATTGACAGCGACCTCGGCCGCCACCTGACTCTCGGCCAGTTCATCCTCGACCATCGCGAAATCCCCACAGTTGACATTCTCTCTCATACCAGAAACGGGGAAGCCCGTCCGCCCTACGAATGGATTGCCCAACTGCTCTTCGCGCTGTCCTATCAGCTGGCGGGAATGGACGGTGTGATCGCGCTGACCGGCCTTGTGATCGCGTCTGCGTTTGCCCTTGTGGCTTCCGACGCCGCCCGCCGAAGCGGATTGCCCCTCACCGCACTGATTCTTGTCATCCTCGCGGCCGCGGCGTCCAGCCTGCATTGGCTACCGCGGCCGCACGTTTTTACATTTCTTTTTTTGGCCATCTGGCTGGAGAGGCTGGAACGAGTCCGAAAAGGCGAGCCTGTCCCCCTGTGGCACTTCGCGGCCCTGATGCTTCTCTGGGTGAACACACACGGAGGATTCCTGTTTGGCGTCCTTGCGTGGGGCGCATATTTTGCGGGATTGATTTGGGAGTGGCTGCGGCAATCAGCAAACCAGCCAACGGGCAAAAAGTTTCTGACGATCGGGGCAATTTCTTTGGCAGTCACTTTCCTCACGCCAAGTGGAGCGGGCAACTGGCAGGCTGTCTTGAACAATAACAGCCGTTTCATTCTGAGTCGCACCTTCGAGACCATGCCGCCCGACTTCCTTCAACCGAACATCTGGCCGTTTCTCCTCCTGCTGATTCTCGCTGTAGTTTTAATCACTTTCGATAAACAACACGCCGCCAGCCACGTCTTCCTTCTGTTCGGATTCGCGCTGCTCGGTCTGCTCATGGCACGGAATATCCCTCTGTTCGCGCTCGCGACGGCGCCCATCCTGGCCGCGTCCGCCCGCAGGACGCTGGATCGGTTCAAGGTCTGGGTTCGAATCGAAGCGCGGCTGTCCGAGATCGAGGCGGGGTTGCGCGGCGCCTTCTGGCCTCTGGTTACCACGTTTGCAATCTTTTCGATGTTCGCTTACCGCTATCAGCAATCTGGCTGGTCCGTCTTTCAATTCAATCCGCGCGTCTTCCCCGTCGCCGCCGTGGACTGGCTGGCCGCGCATCCACAATCGGGCAACATGCTCAATGAATTCAATTGGGGCGGGTATTTGCTGTTCCGCCTATGGCCCAGTCAAAAAGTTTTTCTAGACAGCCAGACCGATTTTTACGGCGAGGAAATGATGAGGGAATACGAGCAGACCGTGAGGGGTAAAGATTGGGAGACCACGCTTGACCGATACGCGGTGGATTGGGTTATCATTCAACCAAATTCGGATCTGGCCCAGAGACTGCGAAGCACGGAAAACTGGCAAATACTATTCGAGGATGATGCCGCCATTGTTCTCAGGCGGGTCGAATGAAGATCAATCAACGGTCCGAAAAAACATTGTCTCTCACGATTGTCGCGATGGCGATTCTCGTCGGCGGATACATTCGTCTATCCGCCCCGCTCGCATCGGATTTCCCGCTCAACGACGGCGGGTTGTTCTATGCAATGACGGACGATTTGCGTCACCATAGTTATCTATTGCCCGAAACCACCTCGTATAACGACGCGGGAATTCCCTTTGCCTACCCGCCGCTGGCTTTCTATATTGCGGGCCTCCTGACCGACCTGACGGGAGCCTCTTTGCTGGAGGTGATGCGCCTCCTGCCCGCACTGGTCAGCGCGCTTTGCATCCCCGCATTTTACTTGCTTGCAAAAGACCTGACAAAATCTCGCATATCAGCCGCCATAGGAACACTGATCTTTGCGCTGACTCCGCGCGCCTTCATCTGGCACATTATGGGCGGAGGCATTACGCGCTCATTCGGTCTGCTGTTTGCGCTTCTGACTTTGCATAGTGCCTATCGCCTATTCACAGAGAACCATTGGCGGCGCGTCCTCTCAACCGCAATTTGGGGCACGCTGGTCGTCCTGACCCATCCCGAAGCCTCGATTCAAACAGCGATCGCCGCGTCGCTTCTGTTTTTGTTCTTTGGCCGGACAAAAAAAGGCCTGTCGCTCGCGTTGACCTGCGCGGGAATCATCGCGGCGCTCACCACGCCGTGGTGGGGACGCGTCCTTCAAGGCCATGGCGCTATTCCTTTCATCAGTGTGTTCTCCTCCGCCCACGCCGACAGCGACAGCCTGCTCGTGCGGCTGGTCGCCCTGTTTCGTTTCGACTTCACCGAAGAAACGCTTCTCCCCCTCATTGCCATACTCGGATTGTTCGGAGTGTGCCTCGCGCTTGCGCGAAGCGAGAGATTCCTGCCAGTCTGGCTGGTCCTTGCTTATCTCCTCGAGCCGCGCGGCGGACAACTATTCATGATGCTTCCGCTCGCCCTGCTCGCCGCGCAGGCATTGACGGACCTGATTCTGCCGCGGCTTTCCCCGCGACCAAAGTTCGTTTGGGCTTTGTCAATGTTTCTTTTCTTCTACTCCTCCCTCGCCGCAACCCTGCTTCCTCAACGCGTCCTGCAAAACTCGACTCTGACCGAGGCCGATCAAGCCGCGTTCAACTGGATTCGAGAAAACACACCCGCCGACAGCCGCTTCCTCATCCTTTCGGGCGGGGACCCGTTTCGGGATCCCGTTTCGGAATGGTTCCCCCCGCTGACAGGCCGCGTCAGCGCCGCAACGGTGTTCGGTTACGAATGGGTTAACGGCAATCTGTTCGCAAAGCGCATGGAGGCTTACAGATGGCTGCAGACTTGCATGTTCCAGGACTTGAATTGCATTCGGAATTGGAGCGAAGAGAACAAAGTCGCGTTTACCCACATCCTGCTTCGCGCTGAAGATTCCCAGACCACTCCTTTACAGATCCATCTGAATCAAGACAGCGGCCTCATCCTTGTCTATCGCATGGACAATGTTTTTATTTACCGGAAGAAATAATCCGCGCGGTTTTGATTGGATCACACCATCGCGTCCACCATGAATGCGATGAACAAAAACAGCAAATATATGCTCGTCCAACGGTACATCTGCCAGGCGACCTTATTCCCCTCTTCTTTCCATACACGCCATGCGCCCCAGATCAGCCACAGACCGAGAAGGATGGCAGAGACCATATAAATCGTCCCCGACAACTTGAAAAGCGGAAGCAACAACGAGACCGCCACCAGTTCGAGGGTATATGTCCAGATCTGGCGGCGCGCCTCCGCTTCGCCGCGCACGACGGGGAGCATCGGCACACCCGCGCGGGCGTAATCCTGCCTGCGGACGATGGCCAGCGCCCAGAAATGCGGCGGCGTCCAAAAGAAAACGAGGGCAAAGAGCAGGATCGAGACGAGGTCTATGCGTCCCGTCGCGGCGGCCCAGCCCACCATCGGCGGAATCGCTCCCGCCCCGCCGCCAATGACGATGTTCTGAACTGTCGCCTTCTTGAGCCAGATACTGTACACGATAACGTAGTAGATGATTCCCGCCAGCGAGAGCAGGGCCGAGACCAGATTGACGAAACTGGCCAGGATGTAATAACTCAACAGGCACAAAGCCAACGCAAAGGCCAGCCCCTCGGCTGGGAACATGCGTCCCGCCGCGAGGGGGCGATTCTCGGTGCGCTGCATGTTCTTATCGAGATCGCGGTCAATGTATTGATTCAACGCGCTCGACCCACCCGCGGCCAGCGCGCCGCCCAACAGAGTCCACAGCGCCAGGTTTAACGGCGGCCAGTCTCCTCGTCCCGCGATGAGCGCCGTGATCGTCGTCGCCAGCAGGAGCAGGACCACGACCGGCTTCGTCAGAGACAGAAAATCCATGAAACGGCGGCGAAATCCTGCCGCCGGATAGTCCTTGGGCACGGGCGAACGCGCCGAGGAGACATAGACCAGCGCAACCAACCCGAACCAGAGCGAGATGGCGGTAAAACCATGCAGGAGAATCAAATGGAGGGGGAATCCCCCGGAGGCTTGCACCGCGCCGATGAGCGCTTCACCGAAATATAATGTGGCGACAATGGTCGTAAGCGGAAGAAGCGTCCGATCTTCGCGATAATTGCGCCATGCGGTGAAAAAAAGCCAGAGCATCATCCCGCTGGCCAGCGCCACCGCCAACCGGTGCCCCAGCGCGAGCCAGCCGGTTGCGCCAACCGGCGTGCACAGCGGCCAGCCGAGGCACGCATTCAGCGCGCCATATAAGGTGACGTACCGCCCCAACACCGTCACCAACAGAGTCGCGAGCAGGGTCGCTAGCGTCAGGCGGGTGAAGGACGAGGCGAGCGAGTATTTCATGCGCGGTCACGCTCCTGTTTTTGCAGATAGAACGGATAACCGATCAGCAAAATCGCCGCGAACGTAAACCATTGTAAAGCATATCCGAAATGCGGGCCTTCGGTCAATTCGATTTCGGGCTGGAACGGGATGGGCGGTTCGACATCCTCTGCATCGGAATTCGGCTGGATGTAGATTGGCAGAATCGGATAGGGGATCTGCGCCGCGAGCCGTTCGAGATTGACAAAATTCCAGAAGTCGAGGCGCGTCTGACCGGGCGGCAAGGTCGGATCGGCGCGGCCGCCGAACGGCGCCTTCGTCACGCCGAGGCGGATCATGCCCTGGACTTCGGCCTGCGCGGCCTCGTCGAAACGGGACCAACTCTCGCGCGTTCCGCTTCCCTCGGCAGGAATCCAGCCGCGGTCCACGAGAACGGCTCTGCCGTCCGCGAGACGAAGCGGAGTGAGCAGATGATAGCCGAGGACGCCCGCGTGATATTGATTCAACAATGCAACCTGATTCGCAAAATCGTATGTCCCGCGCGCCACAACCGCGCGGTATTCCATCGAAGGTATCTCCGCCGTTGCATCCGCGTTCAGGTCGAGGGGGGACAACGCACGCATGGACGTGATCTGCATATTGAAGGCGCGTCTCTGTTCGAGGCGGTCCAATTGCCAGATGCCGAGGCGGATACAGACTGCCGTCCCCAGGAAGACCAGCAAAGTGGTGAGAATCCACTTGCGGCTGAACATGGTTTGTAGAATCACGGGGCTTCTTTTTTCTTCGAGGGAATGATGAGTCCATAGATGGCGATCAACACGCCCAACGGCAGACCTGCAAAGAAAATACCATATAGACGCGTGGCAAGCGTGAGCGGCTCGCGTACATCGAGACCGATGTTGTTGCCGGGCTGGAAACTGCACGCATAGGTCAGCCGCTCTTCAGTGGCCATCAGAAGATGAGCGGAAGCCCCGGCAGGAATCCACAACGGCCCCAGTTGATGATCCACCGAATCGTCGTTCCTGACGATCAGCAGGTCACCTACAACGAAGATCATGCTCTTGGGGATCGAGGGCGGTTGTTCGCCGCGGGCTACCCGTTCGGCCGTCCCAGCGGGAATGGTCAGGTAGATGGCCTGGGGCGGGCGCGCGGCCTCCTTCAGGAAAATGAAGGAAATCTCGCTGAGAGCCGCGCCGATGGCAATGCCGATCAGCATGGATACCAAAAAACGTTTGACGACAGATTTGGACATGGGTCACTTCAACAGTAATTTTATATCATGAACAATATCTTCAACAGGAGTCTGGAATCCGTAGGATAAGCGCAGGTTTCCGTCGCCGTCAATGAGGGTGATGCGGGCCGTGTGATCCACGATATAACCAAGGGCGGAGGCCGATGGATTAACAGAACGATACACCCCATAATCATCCCAGACTACCTGGAGCTCGTCCATCGAGCCGGTGAGACCGAGAAAACCCGGGTTGAAATGCTCAACATATTTCTGGATTTTTTCCTGGGTGTCGCGCTCCGGGTCAACTGAAATGAAGACAACCTGCACAGAAGCGGCCGCGTCGCCAAGTTCGTCCATCACAAGTTTGAGTTCGGCCAGGGTGGTCGGACATACATCCGGGCAGGAAGTGTAACCGAAGAAGAGCAGGACGATCTTTCCGCGCTGGTCGCTGAGGCGGAAGGGTTGTCCGTCTGCGCGGGTCAGTGTAATGGCCGGAGCAACGGGATAAGGCTCGGCGTACGATGTCCCGCGAAAATCGGCCGGCCTGGCAGATAAAAACACAGCCGCCGCCACGAGCGCGACCAACGCAAGAGCGCCAAATCCAACACGGATGGTTCGTTTGTCCATGATCATTTCAATTCTCCCGGCAAAATCGGGGCGACCGATTGGCCGCCCCGACGATGATGGGATACTTATACCAGAATTTTATGCCAGTGCACCAATCAGATACAGTGCGGGGTAGAAGAAAATCCACACCACGTCCACGAAATGCCAGTAGACTGCGGCGGCTTCCACGCCCCAGTGTTTTTCGGCGGAGTAAATTCCCTTGCGGCCTTTGTTCCAGACCGTGTAGAGAAGGATGACGCCCGTCAAAACGTGGAAGGCGTGCATACCGGTCATCATGTAGAAGATGGCGCCGACCGCGTCCCCGCTGGCAAAGATCTCCTCCAACTGGGCCAATTGCCATTCGAGGCCGACCACACCCACAAGAAACAGGATTCCGAGGACCATCGTGACAAGCGTCCCATTCAAGAATGCCTTCTTATCCCCGTGCGCCATGGAAGTTTCGGCGCGGTTCATGAAGAAGGAGGAGATGAGCAGAATGGATGTCACGGCGAGGCCAAGCAATTGATTCAGGTGCGGACGGGTCATGCCAAGCAGATTGAAGCGGCTCACAAACAACCCGCCGAAAACGAACGAATCGGACAACAGGAACAGCCACAGCCCAAGGCGGCTGGTGCCAGCCTTATAAGCATAACTATCATGACCTTCGCCGTGATCTTCCAAGTTGAGGCGATAGATGTGCATGTAGTAATACACCACCAGCCCGGCCTTGATGACTGCTACCAATCCCAGCAATACGACCGAATTGACCGCCACCGCGATGCCAAACTCGAGCACGGTCAATACTGCAAGAAAAACGAAGATGGTAACGCCCTGCGCAAGTGCGGAGGATTTGTCTTGTGTATGTGTCATTGAATCATCCCTACTTCTTGGCAAATTCTACGTACTTCGAGCCGGGCAGGCCATAATCGTACGGTTCGCCAACTACTTCAAATGGAGTATCGTAGTTATGGGCCGGCAGCGGCGAGGACACCTGCCATTCGGGCGAGCGTGAGTTCCACAGGTTGCCGGTGGCGGACTCGCCGCGCTTGAGGCTGATGAAAAGGTTGATGATAAAAATCAACACCGATGCGGCAATGGCAAAGGCGGCGATGGTCAACACCAGGTGGGTGGCATCGAAGCCCTGCAAGGGATCGTAGTCCGCGATGCGGCGGCGCATCCCCAGCAGACCGATGCGCATCATGCCAAGCGACAAAACGAAGAACGAGGGTGTCATCAGCCAGAAGTGCCATTTACCGAGAGTCTCGTTCATGCGGCGGCCGGTCGCTTTGGGGAACCAGTAATACAACGCGGCGAAGAAGGGGAAGACGAATCCCCCAAAGAGCGTGTCGTGGAAGTGGCCGACGATCCAGTAGGTATCGTGCAGGTGCAGGTCCGTCGAAACGGTGGCGTTCGGGGGTCCCGAAAGACCGCCCATCAAGAAGACGATGATCGCCCCCAGCACGAACAACATCGGGACAGGCGTCTCGATTTTCCCTTTCCAGATCGTCGCCACCCATGAGAAGAACTTCACGCCGGTCGGGACGGCCACCAGCAGGGTGCTGTACATGAACGGCACGCGCAGGTACTCGTTCATGCCGGACGTGAACATGTGGTGCGCCCAGACGAGGAAGCCGACCAATGCGATGCCCAGCGAGGACATGGCGATCCACTTGTAGCCGAAGAGCGGCTTGCGGACGAAAACGGGCAGAAGTTCGGAGACCACGCCCAGCCCAGGCAGGATGAACACGTAGACCGCCGGATGCGAATAGAACCAGAACAGGTGTTGGAAGAGGACCGGGTTACCGCCCTTGCTGGGATCGAAAAAGCCCATACCAAACAGGCGCTGGAACATGACCAGCTGAAACGAGAGACCGATCAACTGTGTGGCAGTCAGGGCGATGAGAGAGGTTGCGATGGACGCCCAGACGAAGATCGGCAGTCGGAAGGCGGTCATGCCTTTGGCGCGCATGCGGACCACGGTCGCGATCAGGTTGAGCGCGCCGAGGATGGACGACCAGCCCGCCACAAACACGCCCAGGAAAAACATCTGCATGCCGATGGGGGCCTTGGCAGAAAGCGGAGGATAACCCGTCCAGCCGGTGTCGAAGCCGCCAAGGATCAGGCTGGCGAGGAGCAGAACGGCCGCGGGCGGCGCGATCCAGAACGAAAAAGCGTTCAGGCGCGGGAAGGCCATGTCGTGCGCGCCGATGAGCAGGGGCACGAGATAGTTCATCAAGCCCGCAATGCCCAGCAGGATCGAGACAATCATGATCATGCCGTGAAGACTCATCAGTGAGTTGTAAAACTGCAGGCCGTTCTGGTTGAAGAGTTTGAAATTCGTAGTGAGAAATTGCAGGCCCGACTGCGCCAGTTCGGTACGGAAGATAAGCGCAAATGTGCCGCCCAATATCAACAGGATCAGCGCCGTAACGGTATATTGAATCCCGATCACTTTATGGTCGAGCGAGGGGCCATAGAACTTCTCCCAGCCGGGGGCGTCGGCGCGGTGCTCGGGGACCTCCCGGCCGCGCGCCATCTTAATCCAATCATCGGAAACGCCATGACCGAGAATAAAGCTGACCACCCCTACCAGTCCGCCAAACACCCAGGCGGGCTCCGTGAAAATGTAATTGGCATCCATGAGCTTCAACCCCATCACGGCGCGAATGGCCGTAACGAACAGGGCTCCGAGCAGAGTGCCTGCCGTCTGCCAGACCAGCGCGCGCGTGATGGTGCGATAACCGACCAAGCCGTAAAAGAACAGGATGACACCAACCAGCAGGGAAAAGAGGCCGGCGGAAGAAGCAGTGAAGTTCACGCGCCCAGCAACCAGCAGGTGCAATCCCAGCCCCACGCCATATCCGACCACCAGTCCGACCAGCAGAAGCACCAGGCTGCGCGTTAATGGTTTCATGTTTTTCATTCCAATTCTCCGCAAGTCTTACTTGAGCGTTTTAAGATACGCGATGATATTCGCAATGTCCTCATCGGTGAGCGGGATGACGGGCATGACCTGGGTCTCGAAACCGGCTACGATGGTCGCGGACGGCTCCTTGATGGATTCCGTCAGGAACGCCTCGTCTGCCGTGACAGTTGACCCGTCGGCAAGCCGCACCTGCGAACCGAACAGCCCGCGCCAGGTCGGACCGATCAGTTTGGCCCCGTCAACAGAGTGGCACCCCAGACAGCCGTTCGCCTTGACCAGCGCCTCGCCTTTGACCTCGGGCGGCGCGGTGGCAACCAGCGCCTGCTGTTCCGAAATCCATGCCGCGAACTCCGCCTCGGCAGAGACCACCACCGGTCCCTCCATGCTGAAGTGAGAAGACCCGCACAACTCCGCACAGCGGACCTTGTAACCGCCAGCCAGTGTCGGCGTGACGCGCAGTTCGGTCACGCGACCCGGCACGATGTCTTGTTTGACGCGAAATTCGGGCACCCAGAACGAGTGAATGACGTCCCGCGACTGCATCCGCAGAAGCACCTGCCGGTCCACAGGCAAGTGAAGTTCGTTCGAAACAATCCCATAATCGGGGTACTCGAAACTCCACGCCCATTGGGAGGCGGTCACATTGACCACCATCGCCTGCGGGTCAACACTGCGAACCTTGCCAAGGGAATAAGCGCCCATGTAGGCAAAAGCCACCACAATGAACAATGGAATGATCGTCCAGGTGATTTCGAGAGCCGTATTGCCTTCGATGTGTTCGGCGTCCGTCGTATCCCCTTTTCTGCGGCGAAAGACAATCAGGCTGTAGAGCAACGGAATAACGATCAGTGCGAAGAGGAAGGACATGGCAATCACTTGCAGATTCCACATCCAGTCTATGGATCCCACCTGGGTTGGCGAGCCAGCCTGCACGCTGGCCGATACGGGCATGAGGCCAATCGCGTCCAGCCCAAAATAGGTCAGCGCGGCCATCAGAATGACCAAAGCGCCCACAATTACAAAATGTCGCATACACATGCTCCTGCGCGAAAATGAGATCGTTGGCAGACAAGACTTATAAGGTCACATTCGCCTGCATTCTCCACACCAATAACACGCCCGGACACAATACGAGGCGGGCTATAATTTACCAAATTAACTCAAATTTGTCACGGATAAAAATGGTCAGATTAAGATGCCCCCAGCAACAAGAGGAGTTCGGCGCTGTGCTCGGCGGGACGGACCTTTTCGAAGACGCGCGCGATATTTCCCTGCGGGTCAATCAAAAAGGTGGTACGCAGAACGCCCTCATACTCACGCCCCATGAATTTCTTGGGACCCCACACGCCATACTGGTTGCAGACCTTATGCCCTTCGTCGGCCAGAAGCGGGAATGGAAGCTGGAACTTGGCCTTGAACGCTGCATGGGAGCGAGGCGAGTCTGGACTTATCCCTAGAATGATCACGCCGGCTTTTTCGTACGCGGAATAATCGTCGCGAAAAGTACAGGCTTCTTTCGTGCAACCGGGCGTATCATCTTTTGGGTAAAAATACAGGACGACGAACTTGCCGCGGAAGTCGGACAGGCGGCGCGGCGTACTTGTGTCATCCAGCAATTGAAAATCAGGCGCGGGGATACCGGCAGAAACTGGCATATGTTCTCTCCTCAGACAGTAATTATAAAGTTAAAAAGCGGCCGGTGTCTGTTCAAAATACGGAATAAAAGGAGAGGTCAGGAAAACCTCTTATCACGGAGGGCACAGCCTCCACAGAGAAAACAATGCCCTGTTGCCATCATTTCCCGCACTGCGCTGAGCGGAGGCCTTGAGCCTGCCGAAGGGCCGAAGATAAAGCGCAGGCGACTGATCCACTGCCCTTCGTCTCTGCTGCGCTTCGCTCAGGACGATGGAATGATGCACGTTTGCAACAAAGCAAGAAAACAATAAAAAGTATCTCCGTGTTCTTCGCAGCTTTGTGGTTAATCTTGAAAAACCCACAGCACCAGACACTCCCAAAATAAATGCAGAGCGGTTCAACCGCTCTGCATTTGGACAGATAAAGAGAGACCTATATGATTCCAACCTTCTTCAGCGCGGCCTCCAGCATGTCGAGTGTGGCAGGCTTGATGAGGACCGCCTGCGCGCCGCCCTTCATCACACGCTGACGCGTCTCGGGCTGGTCGTCCGAGGTGATGACCACTACCGGGACCGGGATCAGCCTTGGCTCCCTCCGCAGATACGCCAGGATTTCCGTCCCGTCCACGCCAGGCATATTTACATCCAGAAGGACCAGCCGCGGCGTCACCGTCCCCAGTGCCGAAATAGCGGGGCTGGCACCATAAGCGGGCCTGGCCTCCACGCCTAAAACTTCCAGCATCTGAATCAGGGCGTCCGCCGTCTGGCGGTTATCGTCTATCACGAGCGCATAAGACATTATTCCTCCGCAATCAACTTTCCCATTGATGAAACATCGTAGCCGGGCAGGCCGCTTACTGCATCACGAAAGGCTTGCCCATTAATCACAGCAAAGAGCGGTGCCAGCAAGTTACCGCTGGCATACTCCTGCGGGATGACCAGGTCATAACGCTCATGAAAGAGCGGAACAAAATCCAGGTTGAGCGCCTGCGCGGCGGCAGGGATTCCGAGGCCGCAGTCGGCGCGACCCGAAGCAATGGCGGCCGCGATCCCGAGATGAGTATATTCTTCATGATTGTAGCCGACGATTTCTCCTGCGGCTATCCCCATTAAGTTCAAATGATAATCCAACAGAACGCGCGTGCCGGCGCCGCGTTGGCGATTCGCAAAACGGACCCCAGGCCGGACGAGGTCGTCCAGACCTTTGATGCCCTTCGGATTCCCTTTCTCCACTAAAAGACCTTGTTCGCGTTTGACCAACTCCACGAGGCGGAACGATATGCCCGGCATATAGCGCCGAATGTAAGAGAGATTGTATTCGCCCGATTCGGGATCAAGCAGATGCGATCCTGCCAGATGTGCCTCGCCGCGCTGCAAAGCGACCAGCCCGGCCTGCGAGCCGACATTGGCAGAAACAAATCGGCGGTCGTACTCGGCAAGGAACTGCGCCAGCAGATCGAGAATCACATCGTGAGAGCCGATGCAGAAAATCGTTTTCTCAAGTTCGACGCGCGAGCGATACAAACGCACTTGCACCTGTTGACCGGCCTCCGCACCCTGCTCGCCGCGCGGCAGGACAACCAACCCGTCTGCGCGCACAAGCGAGGTGATGACCCCTGCCCCGCGCGAAAGCGGCGCGGCTAAAAGTCTCCCGCCCACGCGGCCGACAACGACGCGCACGTAATCATCGTCGCCGGGCGGCGAGACGATCTTGCGGGTCAGCACAGCTGTCTCGGTTGGCATTTCGAGCGGACGGCGGCCCAGCCATTTCGCCATCAGCGGTTCGACGAAGATGTCAACCGTCAACGCGGCAGAGACGGGGTAGCCGGGGACGCCCAAGATTGGGACGGTGGCCGATGAATGGCGGACGGTTCCCAAAATGACAGGATGTCCCGGCCGTACAGCCACGCCGTGCACCAGAAGCGTACCCAAAGTTTCGACAACTTTCGCCGAGAAATCCTCCGCGCCCGCGGAAGAACCGGCGTTGAGGAGAATCAAGTCATGATCCTGCGCGGCCTCTCGAACCACGGAGCAAATGGAATCAAAGTCGTCTTTCGTAATGGGATACCGCGTCGCCTCACCGCCCATGGCTTGGATCTGCGCGGCCATGACGAGCGAGTTGTATTCGAGGATGTCGCCCGGCTTTATATCAGAACCGATGGGAACCAGTTCCGAGCCGGTCGGCAGGATGGCAACGCGCGGTTTTCGCGCCGCTTTGATTCCCGCGTGTCCGGCCGCGGCGACCGCGCCCAGGTCAACGGGACGCAACACATGACCGGCCGGTAAAACCAATTGTGTCGCGATGATGTCCTCGCCCAGCGGGCGGATGTGACTCCAGGGCGCAACCGCGGCGCGAATGCGAATGACCGCAGGTTGGCGGATGGCCTGCGTGAGATTCCCCGTTTCATCCAGCGCTTCGACATTCTCGATGGGGATGACGGAATCAAACTCAAGGGGGAGAGGATCGCCGGTGTCGAGGTAACGGGCGTGAGGTCCGATGGGAAGCGTAACGGGATCGGACGGCCCCGCGCCGGCTGTGTCCGCGGCGCGCACGGCGAAGCCATCCATCGCCGAGGCATGATAATGCGGCGATGAAATCTTCGCCCAGATCGGTTCAGCCAGAACGCGGCCGAGAGCATTCTCGTCGAGCGGAATCGTTTCGATTCCCAAAACGCGCCAGAGTCCCGCGTCTTCGAGCGCCTGCCGGAATCGAGCCAGTGCTTCGGGAAGAGGTATATCGTGAAGGTAAACGGACATGGCCTGAATGATAAGGTTTGAATCGAAGGTTGGAATTCGGATATTAGATCAGTGCCACTTCCACGATCTCCCCCGCGCTCAAACCCGTTGCATCCGGGGGAATGCGCAGGAGTCCGTCTGCGGCGGCGAGGGTGAAAATAAGGTTGGATTTGCCGAAGATGGGCTCGGCGGCCCATTCGTTTTTTACCACAGAGATCACCGAGTCCACAGAGACCTTGTTGATTTTCTCTGTGCTCTCAGTGTGCTCCGTGGTGAGTTTCACCGGCCACCAGTCTTCGCGGCCGGCTTGCGAGGGGAGATTCACGGTCAGACGCGCGAGGACGGTTGCGCGCGGGCGAGGCAGTGCGCCCAGCAGTTTTTCGATCACAGGCACAACGAAAAGATAGCCGTTCACCAGCGCGCTGACGGGGTTGCCCGGCAGGCCGATCACGGGCCTGCCATCGCACACGCCCAGAATGGTCGGTTTGCCGGGGCGGGTGTTGATGCCATGCACCAGCACGCCCGGCGCGCCCAGCGCGCGGATGACTTCTGCGGTCATATCGCGCGTGCTGGCCGACGAGCCCGCGGTGACGATGACCGCGTCACATTCGGACAAAGCCCGCGCGGCCGCGTCTTTCAGGACCTCGAACTTGTCGCCGACAATTCCATAGCGGAGCGCCTCCCCGCCCGATTTTTCGATCAGCGCGGATAGTGTGTATGAGTTGACATCGCGCACCTGGCCGGGCCGCGGCGATTGGCTGGGTTCGATGACTTCATCGCCGGTCGAAATCAATCCGACCTTGACTTTTCTGGCTACACGCAAGGAGGTGATTCCCAGCGCCATCAGCCCGCCGATCTCGGCCGGACGCATCACGCGTCCGCGCGGCAGCACGACCGCGCCCGCGGCCACGTCCTCGCCCACGCGGATCACCCCCTCCCCCTCCGCGGCGGCGCGCGAGATTTCGATTTCGCGCGCGGTTGGGGCCGGTCTACGACCCGCTCCTACCGTTTGGGTGTATTCCAGCATGACCACCGCATCCGCGCCAGGCGGCAACATGCCGCCGGTATGGATCAACGCGCATTGCCCCTCCCCCAATTCAAACGCGGGTGCGTCGCCCATCGGTACTTCGCCAATCAAGGTGAGATAGGCGGGCAGGGATTCGCTCGCGCCGAAGGTGTCACGCGCGCACACGGCATATCCATCCACGGTGGAGCGCGGGAACTCGGGCAACGGATGCGGCGCGAGGATATCCTCCGCAACGACGCGGCCGAGGGAGGCGATTACGTCTATTGTTTCGGAATCAGGCAGGGGTCCCGCGAGATGCGAGAGCAGGAGGGCGCGGGCCTCGTTGGGCGGGAGCAGAGTCAAAAACTCGGGCATGTCAACGCAGGAAGAAGGAAAGGGTCAGCAGGTACGCGGTCAGCATGAAGAGGGCGGTCGCGTTGGTCGTGAGAAATTTCCAGACAGGCGGCGCGCCGCGCGAGACGTTGCGCAGCCAGAGGATTTGAAGGACGGCAAACGGCAGACTGAGGAATGCAGGCCAGACCAGCCCCCACGAAAAACCGAGCACGGGCAAGAGCGCCAGCAAGAGATACACGGCGCCCAACAGGCCGTGATGAAGCGGAATGGCGCGTTCCCAGCCGAGGCGCATGAGCATGGTTTGGCGCAGATACTTCAGGTCAGTGGCATACGTGGGAAAGTTGAGGGCCAGCAGATAGGCCAGGGACAGCAGGGTCATGGCAAAAGCGATCAGACCCAGGATGCGATGATACTCACCGGCTTGCAGGAGAAAAGCGGTCGCGGGCGAAAGAGAACCGAGCATGACGGCCAGCGTCAGTTCGCCGAAGCCGCTGGTGATGAGTCGCAGAGGCGGAACGCCATAGGCAAGGGCGAGCAGGATGGTGAGGCCGAGGATCAGCCAGAGCGCGGAAGAGACGCGTCCGTTCTGAACGAGAGCGACAAGAAAGACGGCCGCGGCGGCCAGCAGCGCGATGGACAGCCACAGCGCGGCATTGCGCAGACGCTGACGCTCCGCGGGCGATTCATCCGCGACGAGCGGTTCGTTGCCCGGACGAAAGACCTCGGCCAGCAAATAGGCGCTGGCGTGAACGAAGAGAGTCCCGCCCAGCCCCAGCCAGAACGCGGCCATGTTCACGGGCTGACCGAGGTAATCGGCGATGGACGCG
>DAOTXP010000152.1:0-4139 GCA_034435275.1 Anaerolineales bacterium
CTCTACGGCTCGGCCGTGCCGTTCACACAAATTGAGATCTTCGCGGAGTCTTGCCTCCCCTCCAAGCCAAACGTAACCGTCGAGCCCGACAATGAGGGCAGTTTCATCGCCCTGCTTCCGCTGGGTGCGGAGGCGCGCCTCCCGGACGAGTATTGCATCCGCGTCACGCCGGAGGATGGACTGTCAAAGCCGGAGACGTATCAGGTGGCCGCGCCAGTTCGAAGTCCCGCGCGAGGCGAGGGCGTGTGGACGCGTGAGGTCCGCTTGAAGTTCACGCCTACCGAAGTCAGCCTCACGCTCTCCGTCGAAATGCCTGACGGTTATCTCGTCTACCAGAATCTCGCCAGCGGCAGGATGAGCGAACTGCAATTCATCGAGTATGTCTTCGGCGAGGTCAGCCTGAACACGTATCTCGACCCGCGCAAACTGGCGTGGCGGCAGGAGAAGGGGCCCGGCAGCCGCCGCGTGCGCGTGCTCATCGAAAGCCAGCCGCTGGCCTATTTGATCCCCGACGACACGGCGACGACGTTTCAACTGAACACGAGCAGGCTGGATGACAACGTGCCGCCCTATTTGGATGGCGATACGATCACCGCCGCGCTGGAGGGGGTGCGTGTGCTCGAAAGCACACCGCCCGCCACGAGCAGTACCGCGTCCGAAGGGACCTGGCGCGGGACTCTGTTCGAAAAGCCGCTCTTTACGCTGTGGGTCAGCCGCAGTCCCCTCCCGCCCGCGGACCCCATCGCCCGGGCGCGCCTGCTGGATACGCTATCGTCCATCGTAACGGATTTGAAAATCAATCCCCCGGCCCTGCTCGATAAAACGCTGGAGGGACAGATCGTGGGCATCCTGCCGGCGCGCGTCCCCGCCGCGGTGGAGGCGCAGGTGTACGATTATTACAGCAGTCTGGATCGCGGCGGCGATTTTACTGTGCAATCTGCGGAGCCGCGCACGTTTCAATCCTTTTTGCGCGACCTGCCCGCCCGCGTCCCGCCCTGGCTGGCGGACCTGCTCTTCGGCGCCATCTGGCTGATTCCCGCCGCGCTCGCGCTGGTCACATTGCAGGTAGATGATTCGGCCTCCACGAAAGACGTGCGCGACGGGCTGAGGCGTCTTGCCGCCGGCGTGGTTGTGCTGA
Source organism: Anaerolineales bacterium (assembly GCA_034435275.1). GTDB lineage: Bacteria > Chloroflexota > Anaerolineae > Anaerolineales > Villigracilaceae > JBFMCC01. The sequence continues at coordinate 1,139 of DAOTXP010000152.1, forward strand.
CTCTGCTGGGGATGAGTTGGCTTCCCGTCTTCACGCGCCTCGGCCTGAACCATGAGTTGTATATCAATTGGCTCCTTGCGAGTCATCTTGTCTTTCTCGTTCTCTTCCTGCCTCTTCCGCGGCTCAACACACTGTACAGCAATTATGTTGTGTTGTTTGGCGTTGCAATTATGTTCGCGCTATTGGCCGCATTCGCGGGAAGTTGGCTGCAAGTCGTTTTGCCCGATGGCTGGCTGAGCGCGCTGTTGACCGGCCTGCCCCTGCTCGGCTGCGCCTTCTTATTTTGGCACGCCGCGGGGAATGCGCGTCCGCCATCATTAGGAATATCAATCTTCGCGTTGGCGGTCATCTTTGTCTTGTGCCTGCCTATTCAGTCGCTTCCGCTGGCAACGCAACTGGGCGGCAGTCTCGGGGTCACGACCCTCGGCGTCAATCTCATTCGACCAATGATTTCCATTTCCCTTTTGCTGGGCATCGTCATGGACCTGCGACTCAAATTCGACCGCACCCTCGGTGCGAGGATGAATCCGCTCGAGCGCGGACTCGGACGCGTCATCCTGGTCGGCTTCGCCGTGGGATTGAGTCCGGCCTGGGGCTTCGTGCCGGTCTCGGTCATCGGTTCCCTGCTCCTGTTCGAGTGGCTGTTGCCGGTCAAATTGCTCCAGCCGGAAAAGTTAGTCTCCGAGTTTGCTAAAACTCATCACGAGGCGGGAGTGAAGCAGATGCTCAGCCTCAACCGCCAGAACCGCCTGTGGCGTTCCTTCGAGTCCAGCGCGCCGAAGAACATCCGCGAGAACAAACTCAGCGAAGAAGATTATTACAGAAAGCGTCAGGAACACGACGAGCAGAAGCGCGTCATGGAACAGCCCGAGTACTTGAAAACGGATAAACTCACCCTGCGCGATTTAGCCTTCAACTTCGGCGCGGGGCCGCGTCACCGCGACAACCTGCGGCACGCGCTGGCCTGGGGTCTGATCCTGGCCGCGCCGCTGGTCATCTTCCAGGGCTGGCCACTGGTCATGAGCGAGACCGAGACGGCCGGGCCACTCCCCTTCCTCAGCGTCGGCGTCCGCCTGCTGGCACTGACCGCGCAATATCTCGCGGCCGCGGCCCTTCTGGGTTATTTCTTCCCGTACCTGCGCGGCCGCAACGGACTCGAGAAAGGCGGCTGGCTGGCCGGGACCGTCATCCTGTCCTTCCTGCCCTATCACCTGATCTTCGACACCACCGCGCTCGAATGGATGGTGGCGGGCATCTGGGCCGGGTCCATCCTGGCTTTCAACCTCATCATCAGCCTGCTGGCCTTCGACATCCGCACCCTCCTGCATTTCAAACTCGGCTGGTTCCGCCTGCCCGACCTGTACGACTTCGGCGAACTGGCCGCGTACCTGACCGGCTCCGGCGCGCCGCTCATCGCCACCATCTTCACCACTTTCACCAGCAAACTGGACGAGTGGGTGCCCGCGTTGTTGAACGTCGTCTTCCCCTCTTTCACGTTTACGAGCGCGCATTCCGAACTGCTTCAAGTCCTGCTCGATCTCGCCAACCGAATCGCTTCGGGCCTGCTCAATTAGGAGGTTCCCATGAACCGCAGACTTGCCCTCGCGCTGGCCGCGCTCGCCTTTGCGGCGGTCATTTTGGCCTGCTGGCCATTCGCTCCCACGCCAACCCAGCCCCCGCCGGAAGAGAACGGCAACGATGGAGGCGGCGAAACGACCGACGCGCCCGGCACCAACACGGAGACCGTGAGCGGGGACAACGGCATCTCCAGCATGCCCGTGAATTGCGGGAATGCATACGGCGACGTGTACATGCCAGCGAATAGTTTCTCCGGCGAAGAGACCTTCACCATCTCCTGCATTGACAGCAATGAAGCGCAAGACCTGGACGAACTGGTCAAACAGGAGACCAACGAAACCGGCAACCTGCTCGGCGCCATCTCGTTCGAGCCTTCCCCCTTCGATTTCAGCAAAGATGTGACCATCACCATTCCCCTGCTCTACCCGCGTCCCGACCTGGCCGGGCAGGATCACGATCTGTATTACTACAACGAGACCAGCGGCGACTTCGAATACGTGAAAAAAGCGCGGATAGATAACTACGGCTTGACCGCCGCGGCGAAGGTCGATCACTTCTCGACCTTCATCCTGGTCGGCCCGCCTGAGGGCGGGATCGCGGAGCCGGAGCCGGTCTTCGTCTGCTCCGATCCGCTCGGCTGTCTCGATTTGGCGCCCGGCGAACCCATCCGCATCGCGGCCATGATGGATTACAGCGCCGGTACCGCCGAAATATCCGATGTGGTTTTCGAGGCCGTCCTGTCCGCGGCAAAGGATTACGGCGGGATCGGAGATCATCCATTCGATGTCGTCCTGTTGGACGGCGGCTGTGACACAAAACTGGGCGAGGCAAGGGCGTATCAGATCCTCGAGGAGGGCAACTTCGCCGGCGTCATTGGCACGATTTGTGCCGCCTCGGCCGGGACGGCCGTTCCCATCCTGTCCGATGCGGGCTTGACGATGATCTCCCCGGCCAATGCGAGAACTTCCCTGACCCTGCCCGGCACGCGTTATCCCGGTTACTTCCGTGTTTCGATGCCCAACGCCTCCGAGGCGGAGGCCGCCGCGGAATTCATGTACTACGAAATTGGCGCCTATAGCGTGGGCGTCTATTACGCGAGCGGCATATACGGCACGGAAATGGCGGAAATCTTTTCCAACAGGTTCCTGGAACTGGGCGGCAGTATCGTGGATTCATACGACGTCCCCTCCGGAACTACTGACATGAATCCCTATATGGATTCACTGATAGGAAGCTATGCGGACGCAGTCTACCTGCCGCTCTTCTCCGCAGAAGGAATCTACTTCGTGCAGTACATGGAGGAATACGATCTCGACATTCCAGTCGTTGGCGGGTCCTCCCTGGCAGACCCGTCGTTCCTCGACGGCGCGGGATATTATCCGTACGGCCTGTTTTACGCCGGCACGCCTTCGTCATATTACGA
>DAOTXP010000153.1:0-3293 GCA_034435275.1 Anaerolineales bacterium
TCTCTGCGGGGCGCAACGGGCCGGGAGGCGTTATGCCTTTTCCACGGGGAACTGGATCCCGGTCACCGTGTCGGGGTCGGTCTGACTGCCGTTCTTCGCGGGCTTCAGGTACACCTCGCGGCAGGGGCCGACGATGCGATAGCCGTTGGCGTCAATCCACTTGCCGATGGCGGCGTAGGCCTCGTTGATCGTGGTGAACGGCCCGTTGTGGATGGCGCAGGCCATCTGCGCGGCGGGAAGCAAGCGCACCTTCACGCGCTTGGATTCGGTCAACGCGTCCGTGATCGGCTCGCAGACTTCGAGGTCCCAATCGCGCTCCTTGTATTCCTCGTCGTGGTAGAGCGTGAAGCAGGCGCCGTTCGGGCGGACGTGCTGCATCGCCAGGTAGCCTTCCAATTCGCCCCACAGCCCGCCCTGGTCAGGCGGAGTCGGGACGACATCCCGCACCGAGGCAATCTTGACCGCCTCCACATTTTTGATGACAACATCGTACTTGGACATTTCATTCTCCTGTTCGATTTGACTCAGCCACGCCTCGACGCGCCGCAACCGTTCCGCCTCTACCTGGACCTTTTGGCGGGCCTCCGTTTCGCGGAGTTTGACCATCCCCCGCATCTGCTCCACGGACAGCCCATCGTCGAGGAGACGGCCGATCTCCTCGAGCGAGAAGCCCAGTTCCTTGAGCGCCAGGATGCGATGGAGTATCGCCAACTGGCTGAACTCATAGAGACGATAACCCGTGAAGCGATCAACCTCCACAGGTTTGAGCAGTCCCATTTCGTCGTAGTAGCGCAGCGTCTTCACGGAAACGCGGCTGAGTTTGGAAAAGTCACCGATACGTATCATTCGGAAGCCTCCGATGGGTGTTATACACCCTCCCGTTGGAGGAGAGTCAAGGGGAACGTGTCATTTCTCACTTGACCCTTCCCGCCTCCCGTCCTACAATTCCTTGTAGCCCAATAGTCTGATAGCCGCCTGGTCTCATCGTCAAATACGAGATGGAAGGCGCCAGACTATTGGACTAGCGACTAACCGACCAGGAGACCAACCATGTCTGATTTTCTATTCCGCGGCAAACTTGCCAAACTCGCCCCCGATGTGTATGAACTGGCCCAGCTCGAAGCCGAGCGGCAGGCCCGAAAATTGATCCTGATCCCCAGCGAATCCACCGCGCCGATGGCGGTGCGCGAAGCATTGGCATCTGCCTTTCACAACGTCTACGCCGAGGGCTACCCCGACGAAGAGACGCGCTGGATGACCGAAGAAGAGATTCTCGATTATCCCGCGCGTCTCGCGCATTATCGCCGCAACTCGGACCCGCGCTATTACAAGGGCGTGGAATACGCCGACCTCATCGAAGCGCTGGCGCGGCGGCGCGCGGCCGAGGCTTTCGCGGCCAACGGCTTTACGGCTGATGATATTTACGTCAATGTGCAGGGTCTCTCCGGCGGGCCGGCCAATAACGCCGTGTATCAGGCGCTGCTCAACGTCGGCGAGACGGTGATGGGACTCGATCTGCTGCACGGCGGGCACCTCTCGCACGGGGCGTCGGTGAATCGCAGTGGCAAGTGGTTCAAGGCGGTACATTACAGCGTGGACGCGGACGAACGGCTGGACTACGAAGCCATCCGCAAACTGGCGCTGGAAGCCAAACCGAAACTCATCATCGCGGGCTACTCTTCGTACTCGTGGATTCCCGATTGGAAGAAGTTCCGCGAAATCGCGGACGAGGTCGGCGCGTACTTCCTGGCCGATATTTCGCACATCGGCGGGCCGGTGGCGGCGGGCGTCGTCCCCTCGCCGATTGGCATTGCCGACGTTGTCATGTCCACCACGCACAAGTCGCTCGACGGCCCGCGCGGCGCGGTGTTGTTGACTACCCAAGCCGACATCGCCAAAAAACTCGACAAAGCCGTCTTCCCCGGCGAACAGGGAGGTCCGCACGTCAACGTGTTTGCGGCTCTCGCCCTGACCTTCAAACTGGCTCGCACCAAACAGTTCAAGAAACTGCAAGCGCAGACCATCGCCAACGCGCAAGCCATGGCCGACCAGTTCCAGAAGCGCGGACTGCGCATCCCCTTCGGCGGCACGGATTGTCACATGCTCAACGTGGATTGCTCGTCCGTGATTGGAGAGGACGGCACGAAGTTGAGCGGCGACCAGGCGGCTCGCATTCTGGACCTCGTGGGCGTGGTCGTCAACCGCAACACCATCCCCGGCGACAAGAGCGCGGCGGCGCCTTCGGGCATCCGCCTCGGCACGCCGTGGATCACTCAGCGCGGATTCGATGAGAAGAAGAGCCGCCAACTGGCAAACCTCATTGCGGATGTGCTGCTGGCCTGCGCGCCGCATTCGGTGGATACGCCACACAAGGGAAGAGTTCGACGAGCCAAGTTGGATTTCAATGCGTTGAATGTTGCACGTTTGAAGGTTCGCACGTTGGCGGAAGAGGCGGGCATTGACTTCAAATTCAAGAAGAGCGGCTATCCTCACTTTTATTTCATTGACGATGCCCCTCACCCCACCTCTCCCAAGGGGAGAGGGGCAAGGGGTGAGGGAGTGGCGGTCTTCGAGTTGCAAGGCAAGCGTGTGCGACAAGTTCTCGATTACGCGGTGTCTTCTGATCTGAGCGCGCTGAAGAAGGGACAATCGCAGGCGACCTCAATCACGACGCCCAAGGGCGGTACGGTCAAAGGCGTGCTCGCCAAGGTGGATGACTTCACCTATCAACTGCAAGTCCCTGCGGCAAAGGCGGGCGTGGTCGGCACGTGGCTGCGCGACCTCTCGGACGGATATGTCTCGCTCGACTTGAAAGGGCAGAAGGATTTCAGCGCGGCGCGAATTCCTGGACCGTTTATCGTCGCGGGCGTAGGGAAGGGGCTTGCCCCCGTCCAGAAGGGGCGACCGCAAGGGTCGCCCGTACAGGAGGAAAAGCCCTGGTTTATCGGCGACCCGCTCAAGGCTCGCGCTGAGCCGAGTCGAAGCGTCCAGAAAGAGGCGCTGCCGCCCTTTGTGTGGAACGAAGTCGAAGGCGAGATGAAAAAGACTCGTCTGAATCAAACGCATCGAGACCTCGGCGGCAGAATGGTCCCGTTTGCCGGCTGGGAAATGCCGGTGGTGTACACGTCCATTTATGAGGAGCATCTGGCGACGCGGGAGGCAGCGGGGCTGTTCGATGTGAGTCATATGGGTGTGTATGAGGTGCGCGGGGCGGACGCGGCCTCGTTCCTCGACACGATCTGCGCCAACGATTGCGGCGGGCTGGAGCCGGGCGAGAGTCTGTACAGCCAGTT
>DAOTXP010000154.1:0-4776 GCA_034435275.1 Anaerolineales bacterium
ACGATGTCATCCGCTGGATCGAAACGAAGGACACCTCCACGCCGCTGGCGCGCCTCTACAACAAGATCGCCGAACGGATCGCCAACAGCGAAGAGCCGCAGATGGAAGACTTCGACATGAGCGACCCCGAACAAGCCGCCATCTGGAAGACGACACAGATTCTGCTTAACAAGGTCATCTACGCGGATGCGTATTTGATGAATTAGTGTGGAGAGAGTGGAGAATAGAGAGTGGTCATTCGTTCAAGCCTCGTCTGCTCTCTAACCATCCGGTCTCTTCCCGGAAGGGAACCCTTGAGATGAACGTTGACGAACTGCTTGCCAAAGCCACCAAACCGGCGGCGGATGCAATGAAACTGCATCCATTCTATCGGGGGAAGATCGAAACCACATTGAAGTGCACGGTCCATAGCTTCAACGATTTCGCCATCTGGTACACGCCCGGCGTGGCCGCGCCCTGCAAAGCCATCGCGGCGGATCCCGAACTCGTGTACGAATACACCAACAAGTGGAACACGGTGGCGGTCGTCAGCGACGGGACGCGCGTGCTCGGCCTGGGCGACATCGGGCCGAAAGCGGGGCTTCCCGTCATGGAAGGCAAGGCCCTGCTGTACAAGTACCTCGGCGGCGTGGACGGCGTGCCGATCATGCTCGAAACCAAAGATCCCGATGCCATCATCAACACCGTCCTCATGCTCCAACCGGGGCTGGGAGGCGTGAATCTCGAAGACATCGCCCAGCCCAAGTGCTTCTATATTCTGGACACCCTGCGCGAAAAGGCCGACATTCCGGTCTGGCATGACGACCAGCAGGGCACGGCCACCGTCACGCTTGCGGGCCTCATCAACGCGTTGAAGGTCGTTGGCAAGAAGATGGAAGATGTGAGCATCGCCTTCGTCGGAAGCGGCGCGTCGAACGTGGCCTGCTCCCGCCTCATCTTCGGATGGGGAGCCGACCCCGCCAAATGTTACATGGTGGACACGAAGGGCATTCTCGGTAAACACCGCTCCGACCTCGAGATGCGCAAGGCCGAGTACAAGGACAAGTGGAAATTGTGCAATATCACCAACGCCGAGAAACGCGAGGGCGACATCCCTGACGCAATGAAAGGCGTGGATGTGCTGATCGCGCTGTCCAAGTCCGGGCCGGGCGTGATCCAGCCCGAATGGATCAAGGCCATGGCGAAGGATCCCATCGTCTTCGTCTGTGCCAACCCCGTGCCCGAGATCTGGCCCTGGGAGGCGAAGGAAGCCGGCGCGGCCGTGGTCGCGACCGGGCGCTCGGACTTCCCCAATCAGGTCAACAACTCGCTGGGCTTCCCCGGCATCTTCCGCGGCACGCTGGATGTGCGCGCCAAAACGATCACCGATGAAATGTGCTTCGCGGCCGCCAAGGCTCTGGCGGATCATGTTGGCGGGAAACTCGATGCCGAGCACATCCTTCCGAACATGGATGACTGGGAGGTCTTCCCGCGCGAGGCGGCCGCTGTCGCCATGAAGGCCGTCGAGCAGGGACTGGCGCGCATTCCGGTCACGTACGAGCAGGAGTTCGAGACCGCCACGCGCATCATCAAACGCTCGCGCCAGATGACGCAGACGTTGATGGAAGACGGCTTCATCGCCGAACCGCCCGATGGCGGCGACGATCATGCCGTGGACATCGAAACGATCAAATCCGCCTATTGATGGAGAAAGGAAAAAATCATGTACGACCTGATCATCATCGGAGGCGGACCGGCAGGCCTGACCGCCGCGGTGTACGCCATCCGCAAACGTCTGAACGTCCTGCTCCTCACCAAGGACCTGGGTGGCAAGACCAACTTCCGCCTCGCCCTGCCGTGGATCGAAGAATACCAGGTCATCCGCGGACTGGAGACCGTCAACAAGTTCCGCAACGAACTGGAGTATCTCGATTTCGCCCGCCACATGGAGGCCGTCGAGAAGGTCACGAAGGTGAATGGCGGTTTCATGGTCGGCACGAAAGGCGGCGCGAACCTGGAAGCCAGGGCGCTCATCATTGCCACCGGCACGCGCCAGGTACGCATGGAGGTGCCGGGCGAGAAGGAATACACGATGAAGGGGCTGTGCTATTCGGCTCTTTCGTATGCGCCCCTCTTCATCGACAAAACGACCATTGTCATCGGCGGCGGGGACCTGGCCTTGCGCTCCGCCGGGGAACTGGCGACCGTCGCGAAGCAAGTACACCTGGTCTGTGCAGATGAAAAAGCGCTTGATTCACCTCTCGGCAAAAAACTGCACAAGGCCGCCAACGTGAAAATCCTGAAAGGCCATCAGGTGCTGGAGGTCAAAGGGGATCAGTTTGCCCGCACCCTGGTCTTGAAAGACTCGTCCGGCAAACAAGTCGAGGTCAGTGCGGACGGCATGTTCGTCGAAAAGGCGCTCACACCCAACTCGCAGATGGTCGCCGACCTGGTCGCGCTGGACGAACGCGGCCGTATCATCGTGGACACCGCCTGCCGCACCAACGTCCCGGGCATCTTCGCCGCCGGCGATGTCACCAACAGTTACGCCGAGCAGGTGCTCGTTGCAATCGGCGAAGGTGCCAAGGCCGCCTTGAGCGCCTACGAGTATTTGTTGCCCATGCTTTAGTGATTGGGTGGGAGTGTGCAAACCTGCGCTCTCCCGCCAAGGAGGAACCATGCCCATCTTTACCCCCGGTCGTCGCTGGCAGCCAGCCTATATGCCGTTCAAGAAAGAACCGTTTGGCAGCCGCCTGATGGAGGAACTCGAATACGCCATCAAGGGTCCTCTGTTCGGCTGCCGCATGTGCGGGAACTGCATGTTGCAGGAGACGGCCTTCATCTGTCCCATGGAATGCCCAAAGGGACTGCGCAACGGACCCTGCGGCGGCTCGACCTCCGAACATTGTTACGTGGACAAGACGCGTCCCTGCATCTGGTACAAAATCTATGAGCGTTCCTTTGCCATGGGCCGCGAAGAAAAACTGTTGGAGGTCCTGCCGCCTCTCGACTGGGAAAAGGTGGGCGAAGAGACGTGGAAGGACGTGGTCACCTGCGTCAAGAAGAACGGCACGGGCAGAGTGCTCAAGAGCATCCTCTTCGACCAGGGCGAGAAACGCTGGAAGACCTGGGACCTCATCTTCCGCACCGTCCGCCAGCCCGATTGGTGGCAGGGCGATGACAAGTATCACGCGCCCGCCTATACCGAGCCGGTCTCCAATTTGGAGAGACAGTTCAAGGCCGGAGAGTTCGTCGTCGCCTGCGAGATCGCGCCGCCGTTGAGCATGTCTACCAAGAAATTGATCGAGAACATCGAACTCGTCAAACCATACGTGACCGCCATCAACTTCACAGACAACGCCTCGGCCACGCCGCGCATGACCTCCTGGGCCTGCTCCAGGATCGCCATCGAGAATCAGGCCGAACCCGTGATGCAGATCGCGGCGCGCGACCGCACGCGCGCCAGCCTGCAGGGGGAGATCCTCGGCGCGACGGCGTTAGGGGTGCGCAACGTCCTGTGCGTCACCGGTGACAGTCCCGTGCTCGCGCCGCGTCCGCGCGGACGCATGGACATCAACGACCTGGACGCCATCCAGATGATCTGGATTCTGCGCCGCATGCGCGACGAGGGCCACTACCTCGACGGGCGCGAGATCAAGTTCCCGCCCAAGTTCTTCCTCGGCGCGGCGGCCTCGCCGTTCGCGTCCGACCCGAAGTTCCAGGCCTTGCGCGAACACAAAAAGGTCAACGCGGGTGCGCAGTTCTTCCAGACCAACCTGGTCTATGACATCGAGCGCATGGAAATCTGGCTCAACGAACTGGCGAAGCGCAATATTCTCGATAAAGTCTACATCATGATCGGTATCACCCCGCTGAAGAGCCTGAAGATGACCAGGTACATGACCGAGGTGCCCGGCGTTTATATCCCCCCGTCCATCCTCAAGCGCATGGAAGACGCCGATAAGGCCGGCAACGCGCAGGAGGAGGGCGTGCAGATCGCCCTCGAACTGGCGCGCCGCGTCAAAGGCTATGAGAAGCAGGGCATCCACGGTCTGCACATCATGCCGGTCGGCTGGGAGGATATCGTGCCGCGCATCGTCACCGAGGCGGGCTTGCTGCCGAAGGGATTCGTCCCGCCGGAGATACAGGAGAGACAGACTCCGGTGCCCGCATAGATTCTCAAGCGGTGGCAGGTGATGAACAACCCCTCCCTTCGACGCGTTATCAAGGATGCCACGGGACAGGACGTCAACACCTGCCACGCGTGTCTGGATTGCGAGACTCCCTTCCCAGGGGAGATGGACATTCCGCTGGGAAGTCTGTTGCAAATGGTCCTGCTCAACGACGAGGAAGTGCTGTCCTCGCGGACGCTCTGGTCCGATTCCGTTTTGGAGTTCGCGCATAACGCCTGCAAGCGCGGACTTGACCTGCACACGGTCATGCTTGCCCTGCGCGCCGAGGCGCGGAGGAGGGGGATGGGGTAAATTGGCAATTGTGTGCGTGGTAAACTTGTTTCGCGACAACCATGTCCACCGCCTCGGCTCTCGCCCATCCCAACATCGCGCTCATCAAATACTGGGGAAATCGCGATAATGCCCTGCGCCTCCCGTCCAATGGCTCCATCTCGATGAACCTGGACGGATTGTTTACGCGCACGACGGTCAGTTTTCAGCCGTCGCTGCCTTACGATGAGTTGATCATCAACGGGCACGAAATTGCGGGCAGGGGATTGGAGCGCGTTTCTTTCATCCTCGATGTAGTTCGCGGGATGGCGAACATCAAAGAGAATGCAGAAGT
>DAOTXP010000155.1:0-14927 GCA_034435275.1 Anaerolineales bacterium
ATTGCATGGATTCTACTTGCGGACGGTGGACGGTGGACCGTTGACGGTAGACCGTCCATCGTCCACCGTCTACGGTCAACTTACCCTTTCCGCGCAAACCCCAGCGCAAACGCGCCCGTCATCAGGAAGAGCAGGGGGGTGAGGATGAGCATGACGAAATCGGCACTGAATAACAGCAATTGCCTGCCGACCGAAATGAACGCCAGCGCAATGCCGCCCAGACCGATGAGCAGCCCGCCGATGCCAACCCACCAGAATCCCTTCGGTGCGCCTTTGGCAAAGAACGGGCCGAGGAAGATCACCAGCCCAGCCACGCCGTGGAAGAGCGGCACGGCAATCTTCCTGAGCGCGTCCATCCCGCCGATGCTGGTCACGGCAATGGCGAGGAAGCCAATCGCCGCGAACCACTTGAAGGCTTTCTTCCAGGAGGGGAAGTACTCCTCCGCCAAGCCCATCGAAATCCCCAGCGGAATCAGGCTGGCGACGGTCAGCACATAGGGTGATGCGAGGATTCCCAGCCCGAGGAAGATCAGCAACAGCCCCGAAATCAAAAGCACTGCAAAACCCATCAGGTAGTACAGGTTATGCAGCGCTTTATGCAGGTTGTACCTCTGCCAGAAATACCAGCACAGATACGCAGCCAGCAAGCCCGTGAGCAGAAGGAACAGGTTGTCAAGTGTGAACATAGCATTCTCCTTATGAATGATGTCTCGACAACGCCACGCGGTTGTCTCTATGTGAATTATGACACAAATGGCTGTCCATTTTCTGTGACATAAATCACACTTCGCTTCACGCCTGACCTTTAGCCTGCCTCTGTTTGGACGCGTTGATTTACCCCGCGGCGTTCCACGCCTCGAGCATCCGCCGCGTGGACGGGAGGGCGAGATAGATGACCAGCCCTGTCCCGAACAACGGCGCGGGCAGGAACATCGAGAAGCGATGCACCTCCACCAGCGCGTTGTGCAGCCCCAGCGGATAGCCCGCCAGCATGGACATCGTCCCCGCGAAGATGCCAAGGGGGATTGACCACGATTTCTTTTTCAGCACGGCGAAGATGAAGACCGCCCAGGCCGCTGCGCCCCACCAACTGACCTGCTGTGACATGACATACATGCCATTCCAGAACGGGTCGTCGTGCGAGGTGGTGAATTTGGCAATCGGCGCGACGCCGTCAATGAAGGTCAGCACGTACGCGAGACCCGCGATGAACGTGAGGGTGATGATCTTCCTGTCCACACCGCCGATGAAGAGCATCCCGAACCACAGAATGCCGCCCAGAGCGAAGACCGAGAGAGTCGGCACGGGCAGGTGACTGTCCATGGCGGGAATGGCGGGGAAGAATCCCGCCAGCAGTTGAATCGTCGCCGCGACCGCGCCCCAGAACCAGGCCCACTTCTCGTTGTGCGCGAACCCGTAAAGTACAGCCGCCCAGATCGCGACCGTCGCGCCGCCGAACCAGCCCAACACCGCGTAGGTGATGCGGACGGAGGTCGCCTCATCCAACCGACCGTCCAGTGTCTTGGAAGCGATCAGCAGGTTGTACTGACTGGCGATCAAATAGAAAGCCAGCAGTCCCGTCAGGATGCCGAGAACAGCAAGGGCGAGTCCGAGTTTGTGATTGTTTTTCATATTCATTTCTCCTCAAGGTATAATCTTGCTGTGAAATGTATCACACACAAAGTGCGGTGTCTTTGCTTTAAGTTAAGCGTTGGCGATTTTCTGATTGCCAGGGTGATGACATGGATGACTTGAAAAATCTGCTTCGCGCCAATGTGGTGTTCGCTTCCCTGTCTCCGTCCGATTTAGATGAAATGGCGCGGCTGGCGTCCGAGCGCACATACCAGAAGGGCGCGAAGTTGATTCTTTATGGCGATGTCTGGCCATATTTTTTTCTCGTTGGAGAGGGAAACATCGCCGCGATGAAAGAATCGGGCGAGGGGCGTAGTTTGATGGTCACAGAATTCGCGCAGGGCGATCTCTTTTGGGGGCTGGCATTCTTTCAGGAGAATGCCCCCATGCCCGTCACGCTCGAAGCGCGCGAAGCCAGCCGATTGTTTTTATGGTCGCGCGAGACGATGGAACCGATTCTGGCGCGTAACGGACGCGCGGGCTGGGAATTGTGCCGTCTCATGGCGGGACGGATGCAACGCGCCAGCGCGATTCTCGAAGAGATGGCTTTCCAGCCTGTGGCAGGACGGCTGGCGCGTCTCCTGCTCGATCACTTCGAACAGGCGGGCGACGCGGCCATCTCGCGTCATTTGACTCTCGACGAGATGGCCGCCCGCATCGGCTCGACGCGCGAGATGGTCTGCCGGGCGTTGTACAGTTTTTCCGATAAGAAATTGATCGAGGTGACGCGCACCGAGTTCGTGCTGACGGATCGCGAGGGGCTGGTTCAACTGGTCGAACGCGGGTGATTTAAAGACTGATGTTACGCAGTTTTCTCATACCGCAACATTCATTTTGCCCCGCCCGAGCGAGATACATCTCGCGGTACTGCGTAAGGTGAGTTAAAGAAACGATGGCTTGTTTGAGGGAACAGGCCATCGTATGTGGAGAGGTGAAGGCTATCTCACGAGAGCAGAACAAACGTCGCCATAATGGCAAGTTGCGCCATGGGATAGTAACTCGCTCTATCGAACAATTTCGCGGCGAGACGGCCTTCCTGTTGTTTGTAAAGATTCCAGGCGGGCAGCAGGAGCAGGAGGAAACCTGCCAGGGCGGATGCGGCCAGATAGGGCAGACCCAGCCCGAGCGGGGAAAGACGCGGCAGGAAGAGGCTGAGAATCACCGTCAGTGTGAGCGCGGCGAGGACGATGAGTCCCGCTTTTCGAGTCCCGAAGTGAATCGGGATGGTCTTTGCGCCGATGAGTTTGTCCTCGGCGGTGTCGTTCCAGTCGGCGGGGACATTCTGACCGCCGATCTCCCAAAAGAGGATCCAGGCGAAGATCAACAGCAGGGAGGCGGGCGCGGGATTCGAGTCCACCACGAAGACGGCGGAGATGGGTCCGCTGGCTTTGACGAGGCCGCTGACGAAGGTGCGCAGGTAGGTGACTTTGAGGAGCAGGCAGTAGATGACTTCGAGGACGGCGGCGGCGAGGAGAATGAGAACAATGGCGGGGTTGAGCAAGTACGCGCCAACCAGCGCGGCCGCGAACCATCCGCCGAACCAGAGCAGGCCGCCGCGATAGTCGAGGACATTTTGTGCCAGAGGGTAGCGCAGGTCGGAGGCTTCGACGGAGTAGCCCGCGTTGAGACCGCTCCTGGCGAATTTTTCCCTGTCCACTGCATAGCCGACGAGGTCGTTGAGGGCGTAGACGGCGGTGTAGGCGGCGAAGGCGGTGAAGATGGCGAGGGCGGTGACCTGCCATTGCGGGAATGCGCCCAGCCATAACAGCGCACAAAAGCCCGGCGAGGCCAGGTCGAGGATGCCGTGCATGGTGCGGGAGAGGGCGAAGAATCGTTTCATGGGTTGTGCCTTGGGTTTGGCAAAGCGCGGGTTGCGCTCTCTGGCGCAACGATGAGTATGGCGTTACACTTGCAGGGGAGAACGCCCATTAGGCGTTTTGTTATCTTTTGATAAAGTGTGCCATGTAGTTGACGTCTTCCTTGTCGTGTGCGACCTTCCATGTGCGCATGACGGGATTGTACATCAGGCTGGCGAGGCGCGCAAATTCGAGTCCGCTTTGGCGCGCCCAGTCCTTCAATTCACCGGGGCGGATCAACATGCGGTAGGTGTGCGTGCCGCGCGGCAGGAGTCGTAAAATGTATTCGCCGCCCACGATGGCAAACAGAAATGCTTTGGGCGTGCGGTTGATCGTGGAGAAGAAGGCGTGTCCGCCGGGCTTGAGGGCGCGCGCGCAGGCCGCGATCACGTTCAGCGGTTGGGGGACGTGCTCGAGCATTTCCATGCAGGTGATCGCGTCGAAACTTTCGGGTTGCGCTTCAGCGATCTCCTCCGCGCTGACGACGCGGTAGTCCACGGCCACGCCCTGCGATTGGGCGTGACGACGCGCGGCTTCGATGGAGGCGGCGGACAGGTCTATGCCCGTGACGCGTGCGCCCAGTTTGGCGAGCGCCTCCGAGAGGATGCCGCCGCCGCACCCGACGTCCAGAATCGCGGGCGAGGGGACGGTCAACGGTTCGGTGATGAAGCGCGTCCGCAATGGGTTGATGACGTGGAGTGTGCCCATCTCGCCTTTTAAGTCCCACCAGATCTGCGCCACGTTGTCGAACTTGTCAATTTCTTTGTCGTCGAAGTTGTTGAATTGGGTCATTGCATTACCATCGTTTGCGTTAATGCGCGATGCGCGGACTGGATTTCATCGAGTTGGATGTCGTTAAGGAAAACGCAGCCGCCGAGGCCGCGCGGCATGGGGACGCGTTGCAGCCCGTTGCGATGATAGGTGCGTTCCTCGAGCGAATGCCAGAGTTCCAGCGGATCGAGCGCGGTGGTGTCGAGCGCGATGCCGAGGCCGGCGATGAGGCGGAAGAGGCGGTCAATGTCCGCGCTGTCGAGCAGGCCGCGGCTCTGCGCGAGAAGCGAGGAGAAGGCTATGTCGAGCAGGACGGCTTCGCCGTGCAGGAGGTGGGCTTCGTAGCGGGTTTCGAGTCCGTAACTGAAGGTATGACCGAAGTCCACCTTGCGGGCGAGGTTGTCCTCGAAAAGATTCGGCTGGAGTTCTTCGAGCATGCCCGTGATGGCGCGGTCGAGGATGACGCCGCCCATCGCGTTTTGAAAATGCGCTTCGACGCTCTCCGCGCCATGAGCTTCGAGCAGGGCGAACAGTTCCGCGTCCTTGATGACCGCGAGTTTGATGATCTCCGAGACGCCGTTGAGCAAGTGGCGGCGCGGCAGGGTTTTGAGAAAGGCCTTGTCGAGCAGAACCCGCTTGGGGGGTTCGAATGAACCGAGGCGGTTTTTGCGTCCGTTGAAGTTGATGCCCGTTTTAATTCCGATCGAGGCGTCCACGTAGCCCATCAGTGTGGTGGGGACTTTGATGTGCGGGACACTGCGGCGATAACTGCCGGCGACGAATCCCACCACGTCCGTGAGGACGCCGCCGCCGATGGCGATGATCGGTTCGTCGCGGCGATGGATGGGGAAAGCGTCCAACTCGCGCGCGATGGCGAGATAGCTTTCGATCGTCTTGTGTTCCTCGCCGCCGGGGAAGGTGACGATCCTGGCGTCCACGCCATGCTGCAGGAAGTAGCGCTGAATGTCTTCAGCGAAATGGCGTTGGACGTTCTCGTCCACCACAACGAAGCGGCGGGCGCTCTCGCTCTTGCCGGGGTACAGCAGGTCGGCGTTTTGCGGGTCGAACAGGGCGGGCGAATTGACGATCTCGTACTCGATCGGGCGCTGATGGGTGACACGCCAAGCTTGCATTTCGTGTGTCATACGATCTGCCGCCATTGCGCCTTTGCGTCCAGCACTCTGCGCGCGAGTTTCTGTGCCAGTTCGAGACTGTGATTCCTGTAGTTGCCGCATTGTTCGATGTTGGCGTACGGAACTTCGCCCGCGGTGAGCACATCGTTCAGGATGGATTCGTACACACCGAGGATCCTGTCGGCGCGGCCTTCATTGAACAGGACGAGATAGAATCCCGTCTGACAACCCATCAGCCCGATGGAGAGGAAATTTTCCTTCATGTATTTCTGAAATCCCCACAACAGGAAGTGCTCGAACGAGTGCATTTCCGTCGAGGATAAAAATTCCACGTTGGGACGATTGATGCGCAGATCCACCGCGTAGACCACATCGCCTTTCGCGCCTTCGGTGAACGAGCGCAGTTTCACGTGCGGGGCTTTCAGCAGTCTGTGGTCGAGTTCGCCGACCGTCTCCGGCGGCCAGCCCAGTTGTTCGACACTAAGCATGTAGATACTCCTTTGGCGATATCCGTCATTGCGGGTGAAGCAAAGCAATCTCCACATATAGCGAGGGGATTACTTCGGTCTCGATACGCGCGAGAAAAACGCTCGTTCTACTCGACCCTCGCAATGACAGAACAATCAAACGAATTGAGACAAATGCCTGAAACTATCGTCCAGGGCTTTTTGCCAGGATTGGACGTGATGATATAACTCCACCGAAGCGTAGCCCGAAAAACCGTTCTCGGTCAGCGCTTTGAAACTGGAGGCGAAGTCGAGCGTGCCTTCGCCTGGAATTTCGTGGAAGTGGACGATGCCCGTCAGCGTGTTGGCGACCATCTTGTCGAGGATCGGCCTGCCGTCCGCGCTTTGGTTCGAGCGCAGGTAGGCGACGATCGGTTTGGCGCGCTCCAGCACATCGTAACTCAGGCCGGGGACGGAGATGAGGTAGACGAAGATCTCGTTGTCGAATGGCGTCGCGCCTGCGTGCAGGCGGTTGTAGTCCACGTGACGTGCGGGAACGCGAATGCCGGCCGAGTCGAGGATGTCTGTGATGGCTTTCTCCTGCCGCGCCGTCACGGGCTGATCGTGGAAATAGAGCGGGCGGTCGCGATCCACCAGCAGGTAATTGGCAGAGTCAGGGAAATAAATCAGGTAGCGCGCGAAACCCAGATCCATTTTGAGTTCGTCGGACATCTTGACAAGTTTCAGGTTGCAGCCCTCGCGCGCGTCCGAGATATGCATGTAACGCGTATGCGGCGCGGCGGCGCCGAGCGCGTTGACGTAATCCACTTCCGAGCAGTACGAGTGGATGATGTCCACATGCAGGGCGAACTTGGGCGAGTTGACCTCCTTCACCAGCGCGAGTCCCTGCTCCATCGTTTCGATGAACATGCCGGGTTCGGGCTCGATCAGCAGGGTGATGTCCTCGTCGTCGCGGATCTCGCGCAGACATTGGTGGATGCTGTCGACGAGCAGTTCGCGCGGATTCACCGACGGGTTGGCGACGTGCTCGTCGCGGATGAACCCGCTCCCAAACGTGACCAGGTTGACTCCCAGCTGGCGCGCCACCTCCACCCCGCGTCGCACCAGACCGATGCGGCGTTTGCGTCCCGCCAGATCGGGAGTCATCAGCGAGGGTTCGTGCGGACGCGAGGGTGTGAAGAAGTGCGAAGCGGTCGCCACGCAGGCGGCTTTCACGCGCGTCGTCTGCAATTTGCGCCTGACGTTTGCCACATCTTCGTCGGTGATTTCGAAGGGATTGAACTGGTCGCGGTGGAACGAAATCTCAATACCTGGGTAACCCGCTTTGTCCACTACGTCAATGGCGTCCAGAAACTTTAAATTGGTCAGACCGAATGTACTGTAACTTAATTGAATCATACGACTCTCTCCGAAAAAAAACCAAAAACCGCCGCACGGGCAGGCAAGTTGGTGTTTTGCAGGGGGGAATTATATGCCAATTGCGGCTTCTGAAAAGTCCCTCTCTGGGAGGCCGTCGGGACAAGTCTATGGACTTGTCCCGTAAACCCGCACAAATAAACCGGCGATAGGTGTTACCCAGCTTTCCGCGCCTCGAAAATCAACAATGTGAGGATGGCAATCCACGCCATCACGCGAAATGACATCGCGCCGAGACTTTGGGCCGCGACCTGTCCGTGAAAGAGAATGAGCAAGAGGAAAAGGACAATCGCATGCAGGGCAAAGGTCGCGATGGATGCGGCGAAGGCGCAGCGGTGGTTGATCCAGAGCAGACAGGCGGGGATGAGAGTCCACAGGCCGGCAGTGAAGTTAAGGAATTCGAAGGTGTGCAGGCGTTTCAGGAGCAGGTCGTTGCTGGCGCTCATGCATCACGCCTCAGCAAATCCTCGACGGTCTCGCGGCGTTGGATGAGATGTGTTTTTCCTTGTTCCACCCAGACCACGGCGGGACGCCTCGCCCCGTTGTAATTGCTCGACATACTCAGTTGATACGCCCCCCCGGCCGGGACAGCGATCAGCTCGCCGACCTCGAGTCGCGGCATGGACAAACCTTCGATGAGGACATCCCCCGACTCACAGTATGGTCCAGCGATGAAAACCTTCTCGCTTCTTTCCCGACCCGGAGCGGATACCGGCAAACAGGAATATCGCGCCTCATACAGCGCGAAACGCGGATTATCCGCCATGCCGCCGTCCACCAGCAGCCAGGTCTTGTCCCTGCGCCGTTTCACCGCGCCGACGCGGTACACCGCGACTCCGGCGCGCGCAACCAAACTTCGCCCTGGTTCCAGATGCAAATGGGGGAGACTCAGTCCGCGCGATTGGCATTCTTGAATCACTGTTTCCGCGATGACGCGGATATATTCATTTGTATCCGGTTGCGGTAATTCATCCTCGTGGTAGGCCACGCCCCATCCACCGCCGGGACTGAAATGCCATTCGCCCGTGAAGCTGATTTGTTTTGCGAGGTCAAGCCCTAATTGAATCGCGTCCACCAAGGGCGAAGGGTCACGGAAGTTCGAGCCTAAATGAAAGTGAATTCCATTCAATGGCAGGTCATGTTCCTGGCAAAACTTTGCGGCTTCGAGGATCTCTTCGCGCATCATGCCAAACTTGCTGTCGTATTGGCCGGTTTGTGTATGAGCATGATGTGTGGAGACGGCCACGCCGGGTAGAAGGCGCAGCCAGATTTGGAGTGCGGAAGCTCGCTCCCGCAATTGCGACAGCAAGCTGTCGGACTCCAAAGTCTTTAGCTCGGTAAGATTATCCACCACAATCGTGCCCGCGTGCTGCAGCGCCGACTTCAAATCGGCGATTGACTTGTTGACCCCATGCACCAAAATATGTTCGCGCGGAACGCCGCCCGCTTTGGCGATTGCGATCTCGCCTTCGCCCGTGCAGTCAACGGAGAGGTTGTGTTCTTGAGTCCATTGCGCGATGGCTTTGCAGAGGAAGGCTTTCCCCGCGTAAGTGACCTGCGAAGGCGCCGGGTAGTACGCGGATAACGCGTCCGTGTAGGCTTTGACGGAGGCATCCAGGGTGGCGCGGTCGTAAAAGTATAGCGGAGTCCCGTACCGGTCCGCGAGAGAGACGAGGCCGTGCCCTGCCAGGGTCAGCGTGTCGTCTTCGATTGTCGTCGTGATGGGAAAGAGGTCGAGGCGGTCCATTACCTGTCACCGAAAAACAGATTCCACCATTTCTGCCAGTTCGGCAGGGGGGTGGGGGCTGGCGTGGGCGTGGAGGAAAGCACCGGCGTACTGCCCGGGTTGCCCACCGGCACGACCGGAATATCGCCATCCTGAATCGAATGACTGTCGCCGCGCGCGTAATCCTCCACGGCGGCATCCGAACTTGCATAGGCCACCTGGGTCTGCAGGGCAACCTGGGTTTGTGCGGCCTGCGTGGCCTGGGTGCTTACGATCCTTTCCTGTTCATTGAGGCGACTCAATCCATCCAGCCGATTGTTGAAATCAATCACGAGCAACGCGAGTACGCCGATGCCGATTAATATCCCCACCCGCCGCCAGTTGATATTGAATGGGAAACGCATGGGCGTATCTTACCTTGTCTGAACGGGATTGACAAGAAGTATGGTACAATCTGCCGCCGAGCGCCGTACCCTTCGCTCGATTCATTTCCACCAGAAAGGGCTTGAAGATCATGAAAGTCTTGCTCATCAAGGATGTCTACAAACTGGGCCGTGCAGGCGATATCAAGAAGGTCGCCGATGGCTATGGCCGCAATTTCCTTCTCCCGCAGGGGCTGGCTGTGCTGGCAACTGCGGGCGCCCTCAAACAGGCCGACAGAATCCGCGCTCAGGCCGAGGTCCGCCGCGCGGCGCTGAACGAGGAGCTCAGGGACCTCGCCGAGCATGTCAACGGCGTCACGCTCGAATTCACGGCCAAGGCCGGTGAGACGGGCAAACTGTACGGCTCGATCACCGCGCAGGATGTGGCCGCGGCCATTATGGAGAAGACTCGTTACGAGGTCAAGCGCCAGCAGATTGACATGCAGCCGATCCGCGAACTGGGCGAATTCACCGCTCATGTCCGCCTGACGATGGATCTCGTCCCCGAAATCAAAATCATCGTTCATGGCGAGGCCGAAGCCGCCGAAGAGGAACCGAAACCGAAGAAAGGCAAAGGCCGGAAGGCCAAAGCCGAGGTGACCGAATCGGTTGCAGAAGGTGCTCCCGAAACGGGAACTAAAGCCGAAGCGCCCGCCGAAGATTAATCCCTGCTTGCGTCCAATGACAGGGCACGTCGTCCGTGCCCTGTGTGCGTTAATGTGATACACTTTCCATATGCCCGATTCGATTGGCAAGCGACTCAAACAAGCGCGCGAGTCGCTTCACCTCACACTCGATAAGGCGGCCGAGGCCACCCGCATCCGTCGTCATTACCTGCAGGCGCTGGAAAACGACGATTATTCCCTCATGTCCTCCGCCGCGCAGGGACGCGGTTTTCTGCGCATCTACGCGGACTATCTTGGATTGAACCTGGATCAATTGACGGCAGACCTGCGCGCGGGTGTGACTTCACCGCACGTCGTTTCGGACACCCCCGCGCCTGTTCCCCTGGCCGAGCCGGCTTCACGCCCGGCACCGTTCTGGTCGCGGCTGACGCGTCGCCCCGCGAGCGAAACGCCACCGGCAGAATCCGTCGCCGCGCCGGTGGCGGAGGAGCGATTGCCAGCCGCCGCGCCGGCCCCCCAGCCAGCGTCGGTTGCGGGTCCGGAGATCGAAGCGGTGCCTCTTGTCGAAGAAGCGGCTGTCGCGCCGGTTCGCAAGCCGCGCGCAACGAGAAAGTCTTCTGCGGCTAAATCAGCACGGGGTGCAAAATCCGCCTCGAAAAAGGAGTCGGCCGGCGGGTCCAGATCAGCCGCGAGGAAAAAATCCCCTGTAAAAAAAAACTCGCAACCGAGCCGCCTCTTGAAGAGTTGACTCTTCCGCCAGCGCTCAAGCGTTTTAGCGAGGTTTTCGCCGAGCCTCCCCAGTCGCCTGTCGGGCCGCCGGCTGAGGCCGAGCCTGAATCCCCGATCACTGCAACAATCGAAGAAACCGCCGAAGCGCCCGCCATGGAGAAACCTGTGCGTATCTCGTGGTGGTCACGCCTGCGCGCCGCGTTTTTCGTGAGACGCGTGCGACCTGAAACAACCGCAGAGGAACCCCCTGTTGCTGAACAGGCTGTTGTGCCTGAGCCCGAGCCGGTTGCCGCCATCCGTTCTTCTTCTGAACTCTTTGCTGAAGCCGGTGCGCAGTTGCGCCAGCGCCGCGAACTGCTGGGATTGGCCCACGAGGAAATTGAGCGCCAAATTCATATTGGCAGGCATTACCTGAAGGCGCTGGAGGCCGGGGATTTTGGCGGCCTGCCCTCGCCGGTGCAGACGCGGGGCATGTTGAGCAATTACGCCGCCTTCCTCGATCTCGATGTTGATTCCGTCCTCCTGAAATTTGCCGATGCCCTTCAAGCCCGCCACCGCGAAATGCATCCGCTTCCGCCGGGAGCGCGCGGCAGGGTCCCGCCTGCCACGCCGCGCGGACTGCCGCCCCTGCGCGGTTTCATTGCCGGCGATCTGGTTTTTGGAATTGGTGTGGTCATTCTCGTAGTGGCGTTTTCCCTATGGGGATTGACGCGTGTATGGGATGTGCGCACCCGGGCCCAGATTCAACCGACGGCCCCGTCCATTTCCGACGTGTTGCTGGCTTCCCCGGTCGTTACGGAACAGACCCTGATCGCAACGTCCGCTTTGCTGGATCTGGGCGGGACAACAGAGACTCCGAATCCCGCCGGCACGCCGGCAGGATTGCCAACCCTGCCGGAGGGCATCAACGTGCAAGTTAATATCGTCGCGGTGGAACGCACGTATCTGCGCGTGATCGTGGATGGTGAAGTGGCTTTCGAGGGACGCATCCTGCCTGGCTCGGCGTATCCATTCGAGGCCGGGACGTATATCGAAATCCTGGTTGGCAATGCGGCGGCTGTTCGCGTCACGTACAACCAGCGCGACTTGGGCCCCCTGGGCAGTTATGGCGAGATCGTAAATCGGATTTATACCGCCGAAGGCATTCTCACGCCGACCGCCACCGTCCCGCCAACACCCACGAACACCCTGCCCGCGACGATCACTCCCACGCCCAGCCGCACGCCGACTCTCCCTCCCGGCACGGGTGACGAATAATGGCAAAGAATACGTTTCATTTGGTCTCTCTCGGTTGCGCCAAAAATACAGTGGATTCCGATTCGATGGCACAGTTGCTGCAACGCGATGGCTACCGCGCGGTGGATGATCCCGCTCATGCCGGGGTGTTGATCGTCAACACCTGCGGTTTCATCGGCCCAGCGAAGGAGGAGTCCTATGCGGTCTTGCGCGAACTGGCGGACGGTAAACGCCCCGGACAGGTGCTGATTGCCGCGGGTTGTCTTACCCAGCGGCATGGCATTGAAGTTGCCAAACAGGTGCCCGGCGTGGACGGCATCCTCGGCACGCGCCGCTGGATGGATATCATCGAGGTGGTGCGCGAACTGCGGCGGGGCCCGCACCCCGAGCCGCTTTATCATCTGCCTGGCGAGGCGGTTACGGTCGGCACGGACGAACACAAGACGCTGCGCGCCGCAGTCGCAGGCGCAAGCGCCTATCTCAAGATTGCGGATGGATGCCGCCGCCCGTGCGCATTCTGTGCCATCCCACTCATCAAGGGAACCGCGGTTTCGCGTCCCATCGAAACCATCCTGGACGAAGCGCGCCGCCTGCGCGACGCGGGCGTGCGCGAACTCATTCTCATCGCGCAGGATACAACCGATTACGGCCATGATTTAGGGATGAAAGATGGACTGGCGGTCCTATTGGAGCGGCTGACCGCATCCGTTCCCGACCTTGACTGGGTGCGCGTATTGTACGCGTTTCCCGGCAGCGTTACCGACCGGCTGATCGAAGTCATGGCCACACATAAGCAGGTTCTGCCGTATCTTGATATGCCGCTCCAGCACGCCCACCCAGACACGCTCTATCGCATGAGGCGTCCTTCCAATGTTGACTGGGTGCACCGCACGCTGGAGAAGATGCGCGGCGCGATTCCCGGTTTGGTCATCCGCACCACGTTCATCGTCGGCTATCCCGGCGAGACCGAGGAGGAATTCCAGGCGCTGATGGATTTCGTGGAGGTGATCCGCTTCGACCGTGTGGGGACCTTCCAGTTCTCGTTCGAGCCGGGCACGGTCTCCGAGCCGCTCGGGGACCCGGTCCCGGCCGAGGTCAAGGAAGAGCGTTATCAGCGCCTGATGGAACGACAGCAGAATATCTCCCTGCAGGTGAATCAGTCTTATGTCGGCAAGACGCTCGATGTGCTGGTGGAGGGATTCGATAATGGGATTTCGGTCGGGCGCTCCTACCGCGACGCGCCGGAAATAGATGGCATGATGTTCGTCGAAGGCAGGATGAAAGTTGGCGAGATTGTGCCCGTCAAAATTACCGGTGCGATGACATACGATCTGACGGGGGTGCCCGCGCAGGAAGTGATTCGCCTATGAACAACGACGGTCATCTCACAGGTGACTGCCACGTTTGATCTTACGATGCTCTTGCCAGAGCCGTTGCCCCGAGAATCAAAAGTGACAAAATAAAATTCAGCCGCAGGAGCCGCTCCTCGCGCTTCTGGAGCCTCTTCACTTCGGCCTCATCCTCTTCGAGCCTCTCCCGGCGCATCAGCGCGCGGCGGATGGCGGGCAGGACCTCCCACGTCTGGATGGCGGTGACCACGATCATTACGATGACCAGCACGTGTTTTATGAGGATCGCAATGGACCATTGATTGCTGGTGTTGAGAAAGCCGTTGTAGTGCGGGTTGGCACTTAATTGGAAGAGGCCCGTCGCGATCAACAAGCCCAGGCAAAACCAGGCCAGCGGCTCCAGTCGTTTTTGGATGGCGCTCAGCAGGGCGAGTTGTTCGACCGGCCTCAAGCTTTGCCTGGCCGCGGGCAGGATGAGTACCGAAATGGCGATGACACTGCCAACCCAGGCAACAGTGGCCAGGAAGTGCAGCCAAAAGGTCAGCGCCAGCGCCCAGACAGGCGGGGTGTCCATGAACTTAAGGAGTCGGTGTATTGTCTACTACGGGGGTGTCGCCGACCACTACGTCCGTCGGGACAGGCGTCTCTGTCGGCGGGTAGCAGATCTGGTAGGCCTTGTTGGCGTTTTTCGCCGCGATTTCGTCCAGTTCGCCATAGGCCTGCGCGGCCACATATTGGTCGTACGCGGCGCAATATCTTTTCTGCTCGAACAACTGATCCCCATAACGCATCAATGCCTGATAGTAACGCTGGGCCGCGGTCATTGTGCCGTCCCATAACGACGGCCATCCCCCGGTCAGTTGCGAGAAGTAGAACACAGCCTGTTCCCAGTCCACTTCCCAGAAGGAGGCGGCGAGGATGTACAGCCGTGCGCCTTCGCGCAGTCCGTTGGCTGTGTTGTCCAATGGCGCAAAACGTTCCGCGAGCGATAGATAGTAAATGCCGCCTTCCAGGTTGCCCTGCTGTGTGATCAGATAATGTCCCTGATTGCGCAGGGTGAAATAGTACATGCCGTCCACTTCGGCGGTGTGATAGGTCGGGTCGTCCTTACGCAGTTGGTCAAGCGCGACCAGCGCGTTGGCCCAATCCTGTGCGGCGATCAATTGTTTGGCCTGTGTGAACAGGGCCTCCGCGCCGCGCAGATCTGGCGTGGGGGTGAGCGTGGGCGTAGGCGTGGCGGTGGGGATGCTCATCAGCACCAGCACCTCGGCCAGTTTCTGCGTTGCGCCCGGGAAGGACGGGTCGTTGAGAATAATGAAATCCAGCCGCTGTTTGGCGGCCTCGTAGCGCCCGTTGTTAATATCAATCAGCGCCAGGGCGAATTGCTCGGTCAATTGCTGGGAGATGAGCGTGGCTTTTGCGTCTTCCCGCATCCCGATGCCCGAGTTGTAGCCGCCCAGGATGCCCAGACCGATGATGACCAGCACACCTACCGTGCTGGCCAAAAGGGACTTCCAATTTATGCGCAAATGTTTCTTTGCAGATTTATTTGGTTGTGTGGATT